>NZ_JBBKBF010000016.1:0-59810 GCF_037892625.1 Phocaeicola sp. ICN-14070
TAAACTATTTTCTTGCGGACATTTTTATTTTATCGGCTGAAAAACAGCCGATAAAATTGTCATGGCGGAAAATAGAATGGTTACAAGAACTATTTATCCACTTTTACGGGACAGTAGTGTAATAATATATCAAATGAAAAACATCATTATCACTTTCTTCTTGATGCTTGCTCCTGCCGGAGTAACAGCCCAATATCAGAAAACACAGGAAAAAGCCCCTCTAGTCAATGTACCTTTGGAAAATTTTGCATCACAGCAGAAAGTTCTTTTTAACTTTGGCTGGAAATTCCAATTGGTTACAAACGAGAATAAAAATACCAATTTTGCCTCACCTGCTTTGGATGACTCTTCCTGGCGTACTCTAGACCTTCCTCATGATTTCCAGTTCGAACAACCCTGGACTGAAAGCGGTGGAGGTGCACGCGGATTCAAACCCATGTGCGAAGGATGGTACCGCAAGTCTTTCCCTACCGATCCGTCGTGGAAAGGGAAACGGGTAATTCTGGATTTCGGAGGTATCATTTATCTGGGCGATGTCTATCTGAACGGTACAAAAATAGCCTCAACAGATTATGGATATGTGGGGCTTGAAGCGGACCTTACCCCCTATCTGAGTCACGACGGAGAAAACGTGGTAGCCGTTTATGCTTCTACTGGTCCCAAGAAAGGTTCACGCTGGTACACGGGAGGCGGTCTGTTCCGTGATGTATATCTGCAGGTGCAGAATCCCACACACATCGCCCGCCACGGAGTGTATATCACCACCCCCGAGGTTTCCTCCTCCCGGGCAACGGTAGCCGTACAGGTAGAGGTGGACGGCTGGCAAAAGCATGATGTACGGGTACGGGCCACCCTCCGCAATCCAGAAGGTGTCATCGTGGGTTCCGTGCAATCCGATATGCCCGAACATACGCACCAAACCTGCACGGAAGTGAAGTTACCGACGCTTACTCTGGAAAATCCACAGCTTTGGTCATGTGAGTTACCACAGCTCTACAATGCTGAAGTGGTAGTGACGGCAGACGGTATGGTGGTGGACAGCTTGACCGAACAGTTCGGTATCCGCAGTCTGGAATTCTCACCGGAGTTCGGTTTCAAACTCAACAGGAAGAAGATATTCCTGCAGGGCAATGCCAACCATCATGATCTGGGCGCACTGGGAGCCGCTAGTTACGACAAGGCCATCGAACGCATGATGCTGCAACTCAAATCCTTCGGTTACAACTGTATCCGCTGCTCACATAATCCGTACAGTGACAGTTTTGCCCGCATTGCAGACCGTGTAGGAATGCTGGTGGTGGACGAACTGACGGACAAATGGAGTGACAATGACTATTGGGGCGGACGTCAGCCGTTCACACATATCTGGCACAAACTGATAACAGAATGGATCAAACGCGATCGTAACCGTCCGTCCATCATTTTGTGGAGCTTGGGAAACGAGCTTCAGATTCGTGAAGGATGGGCAGGCTTCGAAGGAACTAACGATTGGGGAATCACTACCTATAACATATTCAACCAGCTGGTAAAGAGATGGGATCATACACGTCTCACCACTGTAGCCATGTTCCCCGCCCGTGCGGGAGCTATAACTCGGCACGACAAGGAGTTCAACGACTATTTGGTACCGCCCGAACTGGCTTGCGCCACAGAAGTGGCATCGTTCAATTACCAGTCGGACAAATATGACGCTTATTTGAAATACCAACCAGACCTTATCCTGTTTCAAAGTGAGGCTGAAACCAGTAATCTGTTACAGCCTTATTATAATATGGACAGAAAACGGACGGTGGGCATGGCCTATTGGGGCTCCGCCGAGTATTGGGGAGAATCCAACAAATGGCCCAAGAAAGGCTGGAACTACTCCTTCTTTGACCATACCATGCGCCCCTATCCCCAAGCTTACCTTATTAAATCTGCTTTCATGCCGGAAGTTCCCGAAGTGCATATCGGCGTGGTCGATGCGGCGGGGATGGAAAGCATCAGCTGGAATGACGTCATAGTGGGACGCATGGTACTGAACGAGTGCTGGAACCATATCCCGGGCAGCAGACAGTCACTCTTTACCTTCACTAATGCACATTCTGTAGAGTTGTTGGTAAACGGTCAAAGCATGGGAGTTCAGCAAAACGATACAACACAGGCAAACCTGCGTAATATGATTTATTGGAAGGATGTCCCTTATGGCAATGGTGGTTCTGTGGTAGCAATAGCTCGTGACAAGTCGGGCAAAGAAGTGGCTCGTCATCGTATCGAAACTGCCGGAAAGGCTGTGGCACTCCGGATTGAGGCGGAAACGCCGACGGACTGGAAGGCAGACGGTATGGACTTACAATATATAAACGTGACGGCCATAGACAAAAAAGGTCGTCCGGTATGGGACTACAACGAGCCGCTTACTTTACAAATGGAAGGGGCGGCACAGTTGGTGGCATTGGATAACGGGGATCATTATACGGACGAACTCTTTCATGGTATAACTTCCAAACGAATGTATCAGGGAAGAATGCAAATCATTCTCCGAAGCACGAAGATTCCCAGCAATGTGAAGCTGAAAATTAGTTCTGCTGATTTGAAAGAAAAATTCTCATTAAAAACTTCTTTGAAATAAAAAGCTATATCTTTAAAACGGGAAGTATAAATTTTAGTCTATGGTTCAGATATCAATGATTAGAACGGACTATTAGTATCTTAATTACCAATGAAAAAATAAAAGAATATGATGAAATATTTACCATTCTTGTTGTTCCTCTTATTGAACGCAGGAACAGCCACAGCTCAAAACAATTTAGTAATCAATGGTATTCCATGGTTTGATGACAAGGGAAATATTGTCAATGCGCATGGCGCTTGCATTGTGGAAGAAAACGGAAGATATTATCTTTTCGGAGAATGGAAATCGGACAAAAGTAACGCTTTCCCCGGTTTCTCATGTTATTCTTCGGATGACCTTGTAAACTGGAAATTCGAGAATATTGTTCTTAAAGTCCAACCCGATGGCATCCTCGGTCCCAATCGCGTAGGTGAGCGTGTAAAAGTAATGAAATGCCCTAAAACGGGCGAGTATATCATGCTGATGCATGCCGATGATATGGGATACAAAGACCCTTATATTGGTTTAGCTACTTGCAAAACGATTGCAGGTGACTATCAGTTGCAGGGACCGTTGCTATATAAGGGACAACCGGTAAAACGCTGGGATATGGGAACTTTTCAGGACGCCGATGGAAAAGGATATTTACTGATTCATCATGGCCCTGTTTATCGGTTAAGTGATGATTACCGTTCGATAGAGGCTGAAGTGGCTCACATTAAAGGCATGGGTGAATCACCGGCCATGTTCAAAAAGAACGGTGTCTATTTCATGCTTACCTCAAACCTGACCAGTTGGGAGAAGAATGACAACTTTTATTTCACGGCTCCCCAAATAGAAGGTCCTTGGACGAAACAAGGACTGTTCTGTCCGGAAGGCAAACTGACCTACAATTCGCAAACTACATTTGTATTCCTACTGAAATGCGGTAATGATACTATACCTATGTTTATGGGAGACCGTTGGTCGTATCCTCATCAGGCCTCTGCTGCAACGTATGTATGGATGCCTTTGCAGGTAGAAGGCACTAAAATATCCATACCTGAATATTGGCAAGCCTGGGATATTAATGAGCTTAAGCCTGTAAATCCGTTGAGCGGTAGTTTACAAATAGAGAAAAAGCAGATTTACGCTGATAGTTGCTGGCATATTACCAAAGATAAAATGGAGTCAGATGCGAAAGGAAGTGTATTATCGGCTTCGTTTCGAGGAACACGAGCTGCTATCATAGGAGAGTCTACTCCTTTGGGAGGGTATGCTCGGGTAAATGTAATAAATGAGAAAAGGGATACCGTATACAGTTCTTTAATAGATTTCTATAGTAAATATCCAGAGATGGCAATCCGTGTTATTACTCCTGTGATGGAAAAAGGAGAATATACTATTTCTGTAGAAGTTACAGGCATTCGGCCGGTTTGGTCAGACAAAACCAAACGGGTTTATGGCAGTAAAGGAACTTGTGTAAGCATCAATCAAATTTTATATTTTGAGGAGGAATAACGATGAAAAAATACATTCTTACTTTATTTATGTGTATCATAACCCAATTTTTATGGGCGCAATTTAAAATATCTACCGGAAATCCTATAAATGTAGCTTGTAATCCAAACGAGAAAAATGTGGTATGGCAGGCATTAGAGTTGTTTAAACGTGATTATAGGAATGTTTTTTCTGATAGTGTTCGAATCTCAGAATCCCAAGGAAACATCATTGTGGCTACTATGGGTAAGAATAATCCTTTGATGACATCTTTGCAAGTAGACCTTTCTTCCTTAGAAGGGAAAAAGCAGGGCTTCATGATAAAGGTATTGCCAGACAGTAAATTGTTAGTAGTAGGAAGTGACAGGCATGGTACTGCTTATGGTATTATGGAGCTCTCTCGTATGATAGGTGTTTCCCCTTGGGAGTGGTGGGCTGATGTGACTCCAAGAAAAAGAGATTTTTTTGAACTTCCGGAAAATTTTGAGATGGTTCAATCACCATCCGTTGAATATCGAGGAATTTTTATAAATGATGAAGACTGGGGCTTGATGCAATGGAGCAGTTTAAATTATGAGCCCTGGTATAAATCTGGAAGAATCGGACCACGCACTAACGAAAGAATCTTTGAATTGATGCTTCGCTTACGTGCCAATTATTATTGGCCGGCCATGCATGAGTGTACGGAGCCTTTTTTCCTTACGGAAGGAAACCGGGAGATGGCCGAGAAATACGGCATTTATATTGGAGGGTCTCATTGTGAGCCTATGGCTTCAAGTACTGCTGTGGAGTGGTACAGACGGGGAAAGGGGGAGTATGATTATGTAAACAATCCCAATGAGGTATATAAATTCTGGGAGGAACGTGTTAAGGAGATCTCAAAACAAGATATTCTTTATACAATAGGTATGCGTGGGGTACATGACGGACAAATGAATGGAGCAAAAACCGTAGAAGAACAACGTAAGGTGCTGGAGCGTGTATTAGTTGATCAAAGAACATTATTGCAGAAATATGTTAATCCGGACATTACAAAGGTGCCGCAAGTTTTTATTCCATATAAAGAAGTGCTAGATATATACAATTCAGGATTGCAAGTCCCTGAAGATGTGACTTTAATGTGGTGTGATGATAATTATGGGTATATTCGTCATTTCCCAACAGTTGAGGAACGTGCCAGAAAAGGTGGTAATGGTGTGTATTATCATGTTTCTTACTGGGGGCGTCCCCACGATTATCTTTGGTTAGGTATATTCAGTCCTTACCTGCTTTTCCAGCAAATGAAATTAGCTTATGACCGTGGAATACAAAAAATGTGGATTCTCAATGTGGGTGATATTAAACCTGCAGAATATCAAATAGAATTGTTCTTGGATATGGCTTGGGATATAGAAAAAGTTGCAAAAGGTGGAGTTGGGGCTCATTTAGAAAGTTTTTTAAAAAGGGAGTTCGGCGAATCAATAGGTAAAACATTATGTCCTGTCATGAATGAACATTATCGTTTGGCTTATATTAGGAAGCCTGAGTTTATGGGAAATACCCGCGTAGAAGAGTATCGTAATTCTGAATATTTTCAGACGGTAAAGGATTTGTCCTGGAGTTCGGCTTATCTTAAGCAGCGTGTGGAAGATTACAACAAACTTTCGGATAAGGTTCAAATAATAAACTCTCAAATTCCAGATAATCGAAAGGATGCGTTTTTTCAATTGGTAAAATATCCTGTACAAAGTGCTGCCGAGATGAATAAGAAGATGATTTTTGCTCAGTTTGCACGTCACGGTGAAATGGGGTGGGATAAGAGTGATGCGGCTTATGATAGCATTGTGTCATTGACTCAGATTTATAATGTGGGTATACAGAATAATGGGAAGTGGAATTATATGATGGATTTTAAACCCCGTAATTTGTCTGTTTTTGAAAAAGTGAAACGCGTTTCACTTTCAAAATCTATGAAAGAAGAAAGAAGTGATATCGTTTGTATGTGGAATGCTTCGGAATGTAATTCTGGTAGTTTTATTCCTTGTGAAGGATTGGGATATGAAGGAAAGACCGTAAATATACCTAAAGGTAAGGGTATTAATTTTAATTTCCTGAAGATAAACTCAGATTCAATAGGTATTGAACTTTATTTTTTACCCTCTCATCCGGTAGAAGGAGAACATTTACGCTTTACTGTAACTTTGGATGGGAAGGAGACTTCTCCTATTCATTATGAAACAAAGGGGCGCAGTGAAGAATGGAAAGAGAATGTGTTGCGTAATCAGGCATATCGGAGAGTTGTCTTGCCAATTTCATCAGAACTTGAAAATCATTGTCTGGAAATAAAGGCACTTGATGAGGGGATAATTTTAGATCAATTGATTTTAAAGAGAATTTTCTTGTAATAATTTTCTGTTATGCAATGATTCTGTATAGTGTTGAGTACTAGTTTTTTTGTCTAAGTTTTAGAAATAAATATGAATGAAATAATAATAAGGCTTAAGATTATATTTCTTTTGGGGGCTGTAATTTTATCATATCAGGCTGTTGCACAAAAAGTGTCTAAAGTACATTTAAAGTTTGTAAAAGTGGAAGCCCCTTTTCCAATGGACTCTGTTCGTATGTGTATATTTCCTGATCAAGATTTTCCTATAACTCAATATGGTGCTAAGAAGGGAAGTATATTGTTTAATACACGGGCTTTTGCCAAAGCTATCGAAGTTTGTCATCGGGCAGGTGGTGGAAGGGTTATAGTTCCTTCTGGAGAGTGGAAAACAGGTCCTATACATTTGAAAAGCAATGTAAATCTTTATTTGGAAGAAGGAGCTATTATTAGATTCTCAGATAATCCTGATGATTATCTTCCAGCAGTCATGACTTCTTGGGAGGGATTGGAATGTTATAATTATTCTCCTTTGATTTATGCCTTTGAATGTGAGAACATAGGTATTTCAGGAAAAGGAATCCTTTCTCCTGTTATGGATACTTGGCGTATTTGGTTTAAACGACCGAAAGCTCACTTAGATGCATTGAAACAGTTATATGCTATGGGATCAACTGGTGTTCACGTGGAACAACGGCAAATGGCAAAAGGTGAAAACAATCTTCGTCCTCATCTGATTCACTTCAACCGCTGTAGAAATATATTGCTGGAAGATTTTCATATCCGCCAAAGCCCTTTTTGGACTATTCATTTGTATATGTGTAACAGTGGGCTCGTTCGTCGACTTGACGTGCAAGCGCATGGTCATAATAATGATGGTATAGATTTAGAAATGAGTCGAAATTTTCTGATTGAGAATTGTCGATTTGACCAAGGAGACGATGCTGTAGTTATAAAGGCTGGACGTAACCAAGATGCATGGCGTTTGCATACTCCTTGTGAAAATATTGTAATTCGAAATTGTGATATTCTTAATGGACATACGTTGTTAGGAATTGGAAGTGAAATTTCTGGTGGAATACGTAATATTTATATGACTGATTGTAACGCTCCTAGGGAGGTTCATCGCTTACTCTTTCTGAAGACAAATCATCGGCGAGGAGGATTTATAGAGAATATTTATATAGAAAACATTGAAGCGGGAGATATGTTGCGTACATTTGAAATTGATTCAGAGGTTTTATATCAGTGGAAAGACTTAGTTCCAACTTATGAAACTCGTATTACTAAAATAGATAATATTCATGTAAAAAACATTCATTGTCGGTCAACTGATGTTATTTATGATTTGAAAGGAGATGCACGATTGCCGATTCGTAATGTCGTAGTAGAAAATGTACATGTAGATACTGTTCGTCAGTTCATCAACAGATTATTGAATGTAGAAAATTATAGGGAGAATAATATCTCTGTTGGAACATTATTAAAGAGGGATATTCAGTAAATGTCTTTACCTAATAAGATGGCATATGAACTTATAATTTGAAATTTGAGCATCCTGAAAGACTAAAGAAAGGGCCGTATTATTACTCAATACAAAGTTTGATACGACCCTTTTAAATATTATTAGTTATAATCTGTAACTTTGAGAAGTAGTCATTTTAGTTTTGACACACTCTCTTTATTATGATTAAATATTTACAATTTATATCCCCACTGCTCCAAGGCGAACGACCAGTTCTTTTCCACCAGTTCTACCGTCTCAGGCTTGTATTGGTATTTGTTTTTCTTGTAACCTTTCTTTTTATTGACATAAGCTTCGATGTCGGCACGAGCGTCTTCAAAGCCTGGAATCTGCAGTTTTTGGTAGATTTCCTGCGTCATGTCAAATGCATTGGTTTCGTAGTCTTCAAAGCGGACTTCTACCAGGTTGCCTTCCGGAATGAACTTCTTGTCGGCTTCGTACTTGTGGTACAATTTGGCATAAACCGAAAGGATGTTCTCTTGCAGTTCTTCGTTGCTGATGTCCTGCAATTTCAGCGGTTGAATGGTGTTGGTGAAGAAGCTGCGTGTTGATTCAAATACGGTGTACGGGTTACGCATCAGGTAGATGAATTTAGCATTGGGGAACATTTTTACCAGCTCTTTCACACGTCCGGTATGCGGTGGATTTTTGCTGAGGAACTGTGTACCGTGGGTGTTCCACAAAGAAATCTTGATGAGTTTGGTAAAGGTTTCTTCAAACACTTTCAATTCGGCATCGCTGATATCATCGAACAACAGGTACTTATCTGCATATTCCTGCATGTGTTTAGGCAGGAACCAGAAGTTATAGTACGTGTAGGGCATCATGTTAGCCAAGGCAAATTCTTCTTCTTGCGGAAGGTCTACGGCCAGTTCCATGTTGTCTGTCGGGCGTTTGTCCGGCATCAGCCAGCTCATGTTCTTTTTGAAGAAAGGCTGCCCCCACATCATCAGGTGCGGGAATACTGTTTGATAGGTAGTATTATAGCCGAAGTGCTTGTCGCAGGAGAATACGTTGTGCATGAATGTGGTTCCGCTACGCCAGTGTCCGAGGATAAATACCGGATCATGTTCCAGCGGCTTGTCGGCCAACAGCTTTTCGTAACGTCTGTCCTGTAGGGGAGCCAGCGTAGATAACAGGCGACATACGGCCTTGGTCAGGCGGTATTTTCCTTTATACGCTGGATCGATGGTACGACCAGCGGTTATCTGGTTGAAGGTTTTCCAGTCGGCTCCCACTAAAGTATTGATGGGGAGTTTATTGAATTCAAGTAATCCCATTTCTTTTAATTGATAATTAATAATTGGCAATTGACAGTTGAAAAACTCAACTTGTCAATTAAACTTTTAATTCAATTGCGATACCTTGACGTTCCAGTTCTTTTACGGCACGTTTAATGGCATCGTAGTGTTCTGGAGCGATTCCCAGTTTCGGCAGATTGAGGACAGGCAGTTCCATCTGGTTGTGCATGTCTTTGTCGGCCACCTGATTGATAATCATACCTACTGCACTGGTGTTGTTGGTAATCGGGTCAATCAGGATGAAGGCACCGGTAGCTTTGTTCTTTGTATATGGGTCGAAGAATAACTCCTTGGAAGAAGTCAGTACCACATGGGCAATCTGGTTGAGCTGCATAGGAACATCTTCCTTGGTCAGACGTCCGTTTTCTACTGACAGGTGTTCCATGGTGTTGATATCTACCTTGTATTTGATGCTGTCGATACGGGTACGGCTGGTATTGGTGGTCTGTTTCAGGAAGAAAGATTTTTCCATGTCCATCTTTTCTTCGTCCATCCATACGAGCATGGCTTCGAAGTTACGTCCAACCAACGGCATGCTGTCCGGGTGTACCAGCATTTCACCACGGGATACATCGATTTCGTCTTCCAGTGTCAGGGTTACAGACATAGGCGGGAAGGCGTAGTCGAGTTCGCCGTCATAGGTCACGATACTCTTCACGTGAGAACGTTTGCCGGAAGGAAGAGCTACTACTTCATCACCTTTGCGGATGACGCCGGAAGCCACTTTTCCACAGAAACCACGGAAGTCGAGGTTCGGGCGGAGTACATATTGTACTGGATAGCGGAAATCGTTCAGGTTATGGTCGTTACCGATGTGTACGGTTTCAAGGAATTCCAGCAAGGCTGGACCTTCGTACCATGGAGTACGGTCTGATTTTTCTACTACATTGTCACCTTCAAGGGCTGAAAGCGGAATGCACTGTACGTCGGGAACTCCTAATGGAGAGATGAAAGCGGTATATTCGGCTACAATCTTGTCGAATACATCTTTGGAGTAGTCTACCAAGTCCATCTTGTTGACAGCCAATACCACGTGCTTGATACCTAGCAGGGATACCAGATAAGTGTGGCGGCGGGTCTGCGTGATGACACCGGTGCGGGCATCAACCAGGATGACAGCCAAGTTGGCGGTAGAACCACCAGTAATCATGTTACGGGTGTATTGTTCGTGTCCCGGAGTGTCGGCAATGATGAATTTACGGTTGTTGGTAGAGAAATAACGGTAAGCTACATCGATAGTGATACCTTGTTCACGTTCAGCTTTCAGTCCGTCGAGTAGCAGGGCATAGTCGATGTGTTCACCAGCATTTCCCATACGTTTGCTGTCGCGTTCCAAAGCGTCGAGCTGGTCTTCATACAATTTCTTACTATCGAACAGCAGACGACCGATTAGTGTAGATTTACCGTCGTCTACTGAACCTGCGGTCAGGAAACGGAGCAGGTCTTTTTGTTCATCTTTTGCCAGGAATTCTTCGATGGACATCTTGCCTCTGGCTTCTCCTTCCATCGGGTTGCCTGATTTACTTTTATCTAATTCTTCCATGTTGTTGCGTAATTAAAAATATCCTTCACGTTTCTTTTGTTCCATACTGGCTTCCTGGTCGAAGTCGATGACACGGGTAGTACGTTCACTCTTGGTGGTAGTCATCATTTCCTCTACAATCTTTTCGATGGTATCGGCTTCGCTTTCAATGGCTCCTGTCAGCGGCCAGCACCCTAAGGTACGGAAACGGATTTTCTTCATTTCAATCTTGTCGCGGTATTTTTCCGGCAGACGGTCATCGTCGGGCATAATCAACTGTCCGTCCATATTGACTACCGGGCGTTCTTTGGCGAAATACAGCGGTACGATTGGAATATTTTCAAGGCGGATATACTGCCAGATGTCCAGTTCTGTCCAGTTGCTCAATGGAAATACACGGATGCTTTCACCTTTGCGGATACGGGCATTGTAGATGTCCCAAAGTTCCGGACGCTGGTTTTTAGGATCCCACTGGTGGAATTCGTTGCGGAAAGAGAAGATACGTTCTTTGGCACGTGATTTCTCTTCGTCGCGGCGTGCGCCACCGAAGGCAGCGTCAAATTTATATTTGTCGAGGGCATGAAGCAGGGCCTGTGTCTTCATCAGGTCGGTATGTACCTTACTTCCGTGAGTGAAGGGGCCTACGCCTGCCTTGAAAGCTTCCATGTTACTTTCTACAATCAGGTTCCAGCCGTATTTTTTGGCATATTCATCACGGAACTGAATCATTTCCTTGAATTTCCATTTAGAGTCGATGTGCATCAGTGGAAAAGGTACTTTTCCCGGAGCGAAGGCTTTTTCAGCCAGACGGACCATGACGGATGAGTCTTTTCCGATACTGTATAGCATTACCGGATTTTCAAATTCGGCAGCCACCTCACGAATAATGTGAATAGACTCGGCTTCGAGTTCTTTCAGGTGGCTTAAATTGTATTCTTCTTGCATGGTTATATATGTTTATTTTTTGATTACTTTCGGAAGAATCAAGTCGAGCAGCTGGTCAACAGATTCTTTAAGGGATAATTTCGACGTGTCGAGCGAAAGAGCCGGATGGGCTGGCGCTTCGAACGGGGCAGAGATACCGGTGAAGTTTTTGATTTCTCCACGGCGTGCCTTGGCATACAGACCTTTTACATCACGACGCTCACATTCTTCTAATGGCGTGCTGACATAGATTTCTAAGAAATCCTCTTTTCCGATAATTCCGGCAGCCATTTCACGTATCTCATTGTTGGGACTGATAAAAGCAGCCAGAGTGATGATGCCGGTATCAACGAACAGCTTACCGACTTCTGCAATGCGGCGAATGTTTTCTACACGGTCTTCTGCCGAGAATCCTAAGTTATTGTTGATACCGCTGCGGATGTTGTCGCCATCCAGAATACGGCACAGCAGACCGCGCTGCTGCAGTTCACGTTCCAGAGCAATGGCGATGGTACTCTTTCCAGAACCACTCAATCCGGTAAACCAGATCATGAGTCCGTGTTGTTTCAGCAATTCTTCTTTGTCGGCACGACCTAACATGCGGTCGAATATCGGATAGATATGATTTGTTTCTTGGTTGTTCATATATTAAAGCGTATTTAAATCAGTTTTAAAACGGCCATATCAGCGGGATGAGGAAAACGGAAATCAGGAACGTGATGATGTTCAGCGGTAATCCGATGCGGACGAAGTCGGTGAACTTGTAGTTCCCGATACCTTGTACAATCAGGTTGGTCTGATAGCCGATAGGGGTAGAGAAACTGGCTGAGGCTGCCATACAGATGACCACGAAGAAGGGCATCGGGTTGACACCTAACTGGGTGGAAAGGGACAAGGCGATGGGGAAAGCCAGTGCGGCCGCTGCATTGTTGGTAATAAGCTCTGTAAAGATGTTCGTAATGATAAATAGTACGGCCAGCAATACGTAGGGGCCATAATCGTGACTCAGGCTGATGATATATCCAGCCAATAAATCCGCTACTCCTGAATTTTCCATGGCTTTACTAATAGCGAAAGCACAGGCAATCGTAATCAGAATATCCCATGAAATATATTTGGTATACTTCTGTGGAGGGAAAATCTTGCTCCACGCCATAATAACTGTTGTGATGGATACGAAGAAGAACATATCCAGTTTGATGCCTTCAGGAAGGTATTTCTCGATGCCTGGCAGTTCGCCTACGGTGGCTCCCACAATCATGAACAAGAGCAGGAAAAGGGTAAACCAGCGCTTCTTTTTTCCGGCGGGTTCGTATTCCTTTCCGTTGGCCAGCATCAGGAAGACAGATGATTCTCCCCATGTCTGGATAAAGCTGTCGTCGGTTAGTACCACCAGTGTATCTCCTTCTCGGAAGCTCACTTCATTTAAATCGGTATAGGTACGTCCGCTACGGCGAAGTTCCTTGATTTCGGCTCCATAATGGCGCTTGAAATCAAATTCACGAACTCTTTTGTTGATACCCGGAAATCGGGGACCGATAACGGCTTCTACAAGGTGTAGGGAGGAATCGCTATCTTCTTCATTCGTCGTTTCCGGGCGGTTAGCTGGTAGCAGTTTCTTAGAAAACAGAAACAGATAGATGATACCGGCTAGTGCGATGAAGATACCGACCTTTCCTAATTCGAACATGCTGAATCCTTTCATTCCCGCATCAAGAATCATGCTGTGTACCACCAGGTTGGTAGAAGTTCCTATCAGGGTACAGATACCTCCTAAAATCGTTACATACGAAAGAGGTATCAGGAAGTACGTGGCCGGAAGCTTGACATAGTTGGCCCAGCGTTTGATGATGGGGGCAAAAATGACAACAACCGGTGTATTGTTCAGAAATGCCGAAATGAAGGCAATACTGGGCAACATACGTACTTGAGCCTTGAATACGGAAGTCTTTTCCTGAGGAAGCAGTTTCTTGATAAGCTGAGTCAAGGCACCGCTCTGGCGGACACCTTCACTTACCAGAAACAGCATGGCGACGGTAATCATACCTTTGTTGCTGAAGCCTTCCAGCATTTCTTTAGGGGTAAGAATACCCGTACAAAGGAAAATGACAACCACCGAGAACAGAATCATTCCCGGGCGCATCTTGTCCATAATCAATGCGGTCAGCATGGCCACAAGTGAAAGAAGTACGATGATAATCTCGATAGACATAAATTAGTGGGTTATTCTGCAATGAACCAGGGGTTCAGCAGATCTGTTTTATTGTATTGTAGCGGTTCATTCTTTCCAGCCTGATATACTTCCTTCCCGGAAGCACGTATAATAGCATGTCCGGCTGCAGTATCCCACTCCATAGTAGGAGCAAAACGAGGATATACGTCGGCATTCCCTTCAGCAATGAGACATAGCTTTAACGAACTACCCTTGGAGATTGTTTCCACGTGTGCATGTTTTTGCTGCATTTCATGGATGTAATTTTCCGTTTCGGGAGTCAGGTGTGAGCGTGAAGCTACGATGACAAATGTATCGTCTGTCCGGTTGGCATACGGCAGACGTTCGGCTTGCTCCATCAGTGTATCCAGCGACGGATAAGCTTCTATATCGGTAATGTCTTTGATTTTGTAGGCTCCCAGTTCAATGTCGGCAAAATAAAGTTCCTGCTTTACCGGAATGTAAATGACTCCAGCTTCAGGACAACCATTCTTTACATAGGCAATGTTTACGGTAAATTCTCCGTTACGTTTGATAAATTCCTTGGTGCCGTCTAATGGATCGACTACCCACAATTCTTTCCATTGCTGTCTTTCTTCTGGAGCAATTTTAGCTCCTTCTTCGCTCAAAACGGGGTAAGGAGTCGCAGTCAGTGCTTGGGCTATAATTGCATGCGACTTGCGGTCGGCAATGGTCAATGGAGAATTGTCCGCTTTCTTTTCTATTTCAAAATCTGCTTTCGGGTCTGTATAGACAGACATAATTTCTGCTCCCGCAGCAAGGGCGGCCTGAATAGCCGTGTAAAATATATTCTTATCCATAATAGTATAAATCGCTGTAAAATAACTGCTTTTTTATATGCTGGTTGTGGTTTATTATTCGTTTTTTCTGTTCCTGACGATTTTTATAACTTCTTTTAAGAAATTTTGGCCCGATTGTGTGGGTGTTTCCAAATTCGCCACATGTAAAAAGCGCAGTGTGTGAAGGCAAACACAAAAGAAATGGTCAGCAGGGTTTTGTCTGCATCCCATCCTACGGTTTGCTGATGCCATAGTCCGGTAATCACACTCAGAATAGACAAAATAAGTCCCGTCAGGTTTAATACAATATCTCCTTTACGGTGCTTTTGACCATACTCCAGTTTGCTGTGATGGATTCCGTATGAAGCATAGACATCCAATCCGACAAGCATCCATAGCACCAGGCGTATCCATGTATCGGCCGGCAGGAAGCTCATCATGCACAAGCAGGTGAGGATGCCCATAATTGGAACGAAGGGTACGAAGGGAGTCTTGAAGGCACGGGGCACATCGGGCATAGTCTTGCGTACAATCAGGATGGCTGCACAGACTAAGGTGAATGCCAGAAGTGTACCGATACTGGTCATTTCACCTGCTACTTGTGCCGGGATAAATCCCGCCAACAGGCTGACGACTACCATAAACAGGCAGTTGCTGTGTACCGGTGTACGGAAGCGTTGGTTGATTTTGGAGAAGAACGGTGGCAAAAGACCGTCGCGACTCATGCTCAGGAATACACGGCTTTGTCCGAGCAGGGTGACCATGATTACCGAGCAATATCCGAACAGAATAGCCAGGATGATAGCCTTGTTCAACCAAGGATAAGCGGGTTGTATGATGCCTGTGGCATCGGGATGCCCCATCTTTTCAATGGCTACAGCTACCGGAGCAATTCCCACCTGTCCGCTGAAATCGGTATAGTGGGCTACTCCTGTCATGACATGTGCAAAGAGGATATATAAGATGGTGCAGACCAATAAGGATACTAAAATACCGATAGGCATATCCCGTTTCGGATTTTTGGTTTCCTGCGCTGCCGTGCTTACCGCATCGAATCCTAAAAAGGCAAAAAAGACAATCGCTGCTCCACGGAAAATGCCGGAAATTCCGAACTCTCCCAATGTACCGGTATTAGCTGGAATGTAAGGGGTATAGTTGTCATTTTGAATAAACTGCCAACCGAGTACTACGAAAATCAGGATGACTGCTATTTTCAGAAAGACAATCAGTCCGTTAAAGAAAGAACTTCCTGCGGTGCCTCGCATCAAAATCAAGCTCATGAGAACTACGATAATCATGGCTGGAATGTTGACGATACCCCCGTCCCATGGACATGCCGTAAATGCATGGGGTAGCTCAATGCCTACTCCTTGCAGGAATACGGTCATGTAGCGGCTCCAACTGATACTGACTGTGGTAGCTGCTACGGTATATTCCAATACTAAGTCCCATCCGATAATCCAGGCAATAAGCTCTCCCATGGTGGCGTAGGAATAGGTATAGGCACTCCCAGATACCGGAATCATGGAAGCAAATTCTGCATAACAGAGTCCGGCAAAACAACAGCCGATAGCTGCAATGATAAAGGAAAGTGTGATGGCTGGTCCGGTATAAGAAGCAGCTACGGTTCCCGTTATTGAAAATAATCCGGCTCCGATGATTACGCCTACCCCAAGAGCTACCAGGCTGACAGGACCTAGTACTCGTTTAAGGGTACCACTTCCAGTTTCTTTGGCTTCTGCTTGTAAAGCCTCTATACTTTTTCGAATAAAAAGCCCCATTTCTTTGTCTGTTTTTTATTGTCCGACAAAGGTAGGAAAAATTACTGAATATCTTATTTCAGATATTGTGTAACCTTTCCGCTGAGCTGTAGTAAAGAGATTTCGCACATCTTGGTATCGTATTCGGCAGAAAGAATTCGTTCTTCGGCATCAAGCAGACTTTTTTGTGCTTCACGCATTTCAATACCCGATAAGTCACCCAGTAGGTAGCGTTCTTTGGCGATTTCATGGTTTTCCTTGGCAGAAACCAGGTTTTGACGTTCCAGTTCCAGCAGGCGAAGGTTGTTTCGGTAAGCCTGCCACAGGTTGCTCAGGTCGGCCCGTAAACTTTGTTCCAGTTCATCACGGGCAAATTGTGCGTTGCGGATAGCCAGGCTGGCATTTCGTTTTTCCCGTTTCCGGTTACCGTCGAAGATATTGAATCCGATAGTGACACCTCCGCTGAATCCCCAGTTGCTTCGTTGGCGTGTGGCATTTACGTCGTATTTGTTGAGGGTGTATCCGTAACCTGCATTCAGTTGTACGTACGGATAATTACGTGACAATACCTTTTTATAATCCAACTGAGCCAATACGGTGTTTTGGTCCGCTTGCAATAAAGAAGCGTTGGTTTGAAGGGCCCCTTCCCACAAATCATTGAATTCCAGGCTTTCGTTTACGTCAATCACAGAATCTTTTACACTGAGTGGGCGGTCCATGTCCTTGGCGGCCATCAGCTCATTGAGATTGATACGCGAGGTGTGTACCAGCTCTCTTTGTTTGATATACTGCGCACGGTCAGCATTAAAGTCGACGGTGGCCTGTTGATAGTCCAGTCGGGAGAAATTTCCGATATGATAACGTTCTTCTACGATACGCAGGCGTTCTCTGGACAGCGACACAGCATAACGGAAGTTTTTCAAGCGGATTTCCTGTTGGATGTAATTATAATACTCAGCAGTAAGACTGGCAATGAAATCTTCAATGGCAATTCGGGTGTTGGTGGCACCTTGACGTTCCAGTTCTTTCAGTTGTTTGTAAGTGGTGCTGATGTTGAAACCGTCAAAGATGGTCCAGTTCAAATCTACTCCAGCATCCAAGGTCTGGTCATACACACCACGAAGCTTGGTAGTTTCACCTGTAGCCCGTGCCTGCGTATTGCTGTTGTCTGCATTTCCGGTATATCCGGCAGTCAGATCCACAGTGGGCAAGTAACCGGCATTTCCTAATGTCGCATTGTTTTTGCTCATCTGCTCCTCGTTGCGGGTGATGCGGAGTGAATAGTTGTTCGCCAGTCCCTCTTCCAGGCACTGTTTTAGCGTATAGGTGTATTGGGCTTGTGTGGTTATTCCACCTCCCAGCAGACATATCATGAAATAAATAAGCCGTTTCTTCATTTTCTTTCTTTTTTAGCACGGTTTGTCGAAATATACGAATAGATAGCAGGTACAATGTACATGGTCAGGAAGGTAGATACCAACATACCACCCACTACAGCTACTCCCATGGCAATGCGCTGATTGGCTCCTTCTCCCGAGGCAAAAGCCAGCGGCAGCAAGCCCAGGATGGTAGAAGCACTTGTCATCAGGATGGGGCGTAAACGCTGAAGGGCAGCATCGCGGATAGCCTGCATCTTGTCTTCACCTGCTTCTTGCTTTTGGTTGGCAAACTCTACAATCAAAATACCGTTCTTGGCTACCAGACCAATCAGCATGATGATACCAATCTGACTGAAAATGTTCATGGTAATGTCTCCAAAATACATGAATACCAACGCTCCGGCAATGGCCAGAGGAACAGTCAGCATGATGATGAATGGGTCCTTGAAACTTTCAAACTGTGCAGAAAGTATCAGGTAAATCAGTACGAGTGCCAGAATAAAGGCAAACATCAGACTGGAGGAACTTTCGCGATATTCCTTTGAGTCGCCCGACAAAGCCGTACGGAAGGTGTCATCCAGTACGTTGGCTGCAATCTTATCCATCTCGTCCAGACCGTCACCAATGGTTTTTCCTTCAGCCAGTCCGGCAGAAATCGTAGCTGAGATAAAACGGTTGTAGTGATACAGTTTGGGAGGCGCTACGGCTTCTATGAATTCCACCAGGTTATCCAGCTGAATCATTTCACCCTTGTCGCTGCGAATATAGATGGATTTAATATTGGCGGGTTGGTTGCGTTGTTGGCGGTTAATCTGACCGAGAATTTCATATTGCTTCCCGTTCATGTAGAAATATCCCATACGCTGTCCGCTTAATCCGTATTGCAAAGTTTCTCCAATGTCGCGTACGCTTACTCCCATGGTACCCGCTTTGTCGCGGTTGATGGTGACACGCATTTCCGGACTACTGAATTTCAAGTCTACGTCGGCCATCTGGAAGGTCGGGTTGTCGTACACTTGTGCCAGGAACTCCGGTAGAACCTCCTGTAGCTTTTCGATGCTGACAGCCTGTAGCACGTATTGTACCGGCATGCTGGCTCTTCGGCCACCGAAAGAAGATTGCTGCTGCACGAAGGAACGTGCTTTGGTGTGGGTACGGATGGCTTTCGAAATCTGTTCGGCCACCTGCATTTGTGTATAGTCGCGTTCCTTGATATCTTTCAAGGTAATCTGGATGTTTCCGCTACCACTGGATACGCGGGCGGAGACGAAGGCGGCATCCGGAACGATTGAGTCTACCAGCGTGTTGATCTCTTCCGTATAATCGCGTATGTACTCATAGCTGGCCCCTTCTGCCGCACGGGTTCGGATATTGATTTGTGAACGGTCCTCCAACGGAGCCATTTCTGCAGGAATTTCTCCCCATAAATAACCGATGAGCCCTAAGGTGATAATAGTAAACGGAATGGCAATGACACGTTTCCGGAGGAAGGCGTTGAGCGAACGTGAGTAGATACGGTTCATTCCTTCAAAGAAAGGCTCTGTCTTCCGATAGAACCAGTTTTGCTTTTCCCTGTGTTTCAAAAGTTTGGTAGCAAGCATCGGGGTGAATGTCAGGGCTGCAAAAGAAGAGATGATAACCGAACCGGCTACCACGAAACTGAATTCCCTGAACAGACGTCCGCTAGTTCCTTCCATGAACACAATCGGGATAAATACAGCCGCCAGCGTAATGGTAGTAGAGATGACGGCAAAGAAGATTTCCTTGGCTCCTTCAATACCGGCTTCAAAAGGCTTCATTCCCCGTTCGATGCGAATATAAATATTTTCCGTCATAACAATGGCATCGTCCACAACCAGTCCCACAGACAAGACGACAGCCAGCATCGTAAGCACGTTGATGGAGAATCCTGCCACGTACATCACGAAGAATGCTCCAATTAGGGAAACCGGAATCACGATACAGGGTATCAGTGTCACGCGCCAGTCGCGCAAGAAAAGGAAAATGATGATGATAACCAGTACAAAAGCTTCGTATACCGTACTCTCTACTTCTGCAATGGAGGCGCGGATGAAGCGGGTATTATCGAAGCCGTAGGTATATTCTACGTCATCGGGTAAGTCCTTCTGCATCTGCTCCATACGTTCGTACACGGCATCTGCAATATCAATGTGGTTGGCTCCCGGCTGAGGGATAACTACCACACCGACCATGGGCACACCGTTCATTTTCATATAGCTTTTGATGTCGGCAGGTCCCAATTCGGCATACCCGATATCACAGAAGCGTACTACCTGTCCATTCTGTTCCTTTAAGATGATGTTGTTGAATTCTTTAGCCGTATGCATCTGTCCCATGGTGCGCAGGGTAAGCTCCATAGTATTTCCTTCGATACTTCCTGAAGGAAGTTCCAGGTTTTGGTCGTTGATAGCATTCTTGACGTCTACAGGCGTGATTCCGTAACCAGCCATTTTTACCGGGTCCAGCCACAGGCGCATGGAGTAACGTTTCTCTCCCCAAATGGACACGCTGCTGACATCCGGAATGGTCTGTAACTGCTCCTTGACCGTTAAATCGGCTATTTCACTCAGTTCCAGCAGTGAACGGGTATTGCTTTGGATGGCTACCATCAGGATGGGGCTGGCATCCGCATCGGCTTTGGAAACGGTAGGAAGGTCACAGTCACGTGGCAGGTAACGCTGCGCACGTGATACCTTGTCGCGCACATCGTTGGCGGCTGTTTCCAAATCCACTGACAACTCAAACTCTACCGTAATACGGCATTGTCCCTGCTGGCTGGTACTCGACAGGGAGCGGATACCCGGAATACCGTTGATGTTCTGCTCCAGAGGTTCCGTAATCTGGTTTTCAATGACTTCCGCATTCGCTCCCGGATAACTGCAGGTCACTGAGATAATCGGGTTATCCACCGACGGATATTCACGTACTCCTAAAGTCGTATAACCAATCAGTCCGAATAGCAGGATGATGATGGTGAGTACGGTGGCCAGTACCGGCCTTCGTATACTAAGTTCGGATATGTTCATACGGCAGAAGGTTAGTTGATTTGGTCAAGAATTACCGGCATGCCGGTACGTAGCTGCAAGGTACCGGAAGTAAGTATGGTATCTCCTGCAGACAGGCCTTTTAATATTTGTACTTCTGCTTCCGTGCGGATACCTATCTCTACATCCACTGGTTCAGCCAGTCCCGAACGGTACAAGAACACCTTGTTCTTTCCCATTTCCGGCACGATGGCTTCCGAGGGGATGGCAATGGCATCTTGAATTTCCTGTTGTTTCAGCGCGATGTCTGCATAACGTCCGGGGAGCAGTTCTCCATTTCGGTTCGGATAGAGGGCACGTACGGTCAGAGTATGTGTTTCCTCATTGATACGTGACTCAGTTGCATATACTTGCGAATTGAAAGTTTCCAGCCGTCCTTCAATTTTAAAGGTCAGGTTGGTACCTTTCTGAATCTGTCGGGCATAACGTTCCGGCACGGCAAACTCTACTTTCAACGGAGTGATTTTAGTCAGCTTGGCAATGACCGTAGTCGGAGAGGCATAGGCTCCCAGACTGACCTGTCGCAATCCGATGATACCGTCAAACGGAGCGCGGAGTTCCGTCATGGCAATATTGGCCTTTACATTTTCTATGTCGGCATTGAGGGTGGCCAGTTCTGTTTTTACCTGTTCGTAGGCTTCCTTACTGACCGCATCGCGTTGCAGCAAGGCATTTTGGCGAAACACGCGGTCTTCAGCCAGTGGCATTTGGGCTTCCAGGCGTTTCAACTGAGCCTGTAGCTGGCTGTCGTTCACTTTGGCCAGCAACTGTCCCTTTGATACGAAACTACCTTCTGTAAATTCGATGCTGGTAATTTTTCCGGAGGTTTCAAATGACAGATCCACTTCTTCGTCCGGCATCAACTTTCCGCTTACGAACAATTGGTCCGTAAGCAGATGGGGTTTAATAATCTTCGCATTTACATTCAGCGCTTTATTTTTGTCGACTGGTGATTTCTTTTCGGCTGCAGTCAGTTCCTTGTTCTCTCCGGGAGTAAATGTGTGAATGCCCAAAGCGGTCAGCCCTGCACCTACCAAAACGATAATTCCCCATTTGATTCGTTTGTCCATGTGTTTATTAGAGTCTGGTTAAATAATTATTTGGCAAACATATTGATTTATTGAAAGAATACCATGTTTTTTATATTTTTTATAGTTAAAAGAACCCTTTTAGGGAAGTGAAATCGTAATTATCGGGAAGGGATTTGTGAAAAATAGAGACTGAAGTTGTTAATTTTATAGAAAAATGAGAATCGCTTTTTTATATTCGTTATTGTACTGCTATCTTTGCATGCCGATTGTGTATTTATACTATGTTATCTCATATTGTTAGAAAAAATAAGTTTTTCCGGGCCTTATGTATGATGATGTTGTTACTCATACATTTGGATGCGTATGCGTATGAGGTAATAAGTGCATGTCAGATTGATACACAAGAAGAAATGACGATACCTTCTGCCGCTGATACCTTTCAGGAAGAAGATACCAATATCCTTGAGTGGGAGGATTTATCTTATTCAAAAACCTCTGTGCGTTCTTTTTTCTGGTGGTTTGTATTAGGTTCGCTTCCTTCATTTTTCATTTGCTTTCGAAACTTTATTGCTGATATTTCTGTAATAGTCCGTACTGTATCCTTACGCGTATTTCCTGTACGCCCGTATGTGACTTTTTGTACCTTATTGATTTAGTCTTTTCGCGTATTGCGTGAAAAAAAGCGTGTTCCGGTCTGGTGTTATACCCGATCGGAAGGTTATTCTTGTTTTTTTTTATCAAATTACATAGTAATCTTTATTTTGTCATCTTATGAAAAATTTTCTTCACAAGGTTGCAATCTGGTCATGTGTGGCCGGACTGTTGCCTGCCTGTCAGTCGTCAGGCGAAAAACAAGTAAAGAGTAAGGAAACCATACCGGTGACGTTACTTCAACCTACTACTATTGATTTGCCGCGGTCGTATGTGGCCGATATTCAGGCGATTCAGTTTGTGGAAATAAAGGCTCGTGTAGAAGGCTTTATCCAGCAGGTATTGGTCGACGAAGGTCAGCTGGTGAAAAAAGGACAGCCCATGTTCCGTCTGAATTCGGAGAATTATATGGAGGTGCTTAAGGCGGCTGAAGCTAACTACAAGCAGACACAGGCCCAGTTGGAACTGGCGAATTATGAAACTGAACGCGTACAGCGTCTAGTGGATAAACAGATTATTTCACCGATTCGTCTGGACCAGGTAAAACGTGAGCGGGAAGTAGCTCGAATGAAAGTAGAGCAGGCGCGTGCAGAGATGCAACGGGCGCAGATGGAATATAGTTACACCACGATTACCGCTCCTTTTACCGGCTATGTAGACCGTATTCCTTATAAGGTGGGAAGTCTGGTGAACCCGGAAAGTCTGTTGACTACCGTGAGCGATATTTCAGAAATCTTTGCTTATTACAAGGTAAATGAAAGCGAATACTTGCGCTTGAAACGTGCGCAGTTGAGTGGAGAAAACTTGCAGCAGCTGGATAACGTGGAGCTGATTTTGCCCGATGGGTCGGTGTATTCATATAAAGGAAAGCAGGAAACGGTGGAAGGTGACTTTGAACGGGGAACCGGTTCTATCGCATTCCGTGTACGCTTTCCGAATCCTGACGGACTGTTGAAGCATGGAGTAACCGGAAAGGTATGTATGATGACTCATATGGAGGATGTGTACATGATTCCTCAGAAATCGACCTTTGAAATTCAGGACTTTACGTATGTGTATTTATTTAATGAAGAAGGTAAGGTAGAGGTGCGCAGCTTTAACCCGATTGAGCGTTTCCAGAACTATTATGTGACGCAGGATTTTCCGGCGGGTACGACAATTGTGTACGAGGGTGTGCAGTTGGTGAAAGACGGTATGCAGATTAAGGCAGACACCATTCCGTTTGAAGATGTGAGAAAGGAATTGAAGTTGAATATGTTGCAAAGATAAGGGCCTATGTTTAAGTTGTTTATTCGTCGCCCGATTCTTTCGGCAGTTATCTCTGTCATCATCGTTTGTTTGGGAGGTCTGGCATTGGTATCGTTGCCTATTACGCAGTTCCCGGATATTGTGCCTCCTTCGGTAACGGTGACGACCCGTTATACAGGAGCTAGTGCTGATGTGATGGCAAAGACAGTAGCTACTCCGTTGGAACGTGCCATTAATGGCGTACCGGGCATGACCTATATGACCACGGTATGTACGAATGACGGTATGTCGCTCACAACCGTTTATTTTAAGGTTGGAACCGACCCGGATGTAGCCGCAGTAAACGTGCAGAACCGTGTGACCACCGTACTGGATGAGTTGCCCGAAGAGGTAATCCGTGCCGGTGTGGTGACAGAGAAAGAAGTGAACAGTATGTTGATGTACTTGAATGTGTTCAGTACAGATACCACGCATACGGAGAAGTTTGTGTATAACTTTGCCGACATCAATGTGCTTCGTGAGTTGAAACGTATTGACGGAGTGGGGCTGGTAGAAATCATGGGAAGCCGTGACTATGCCATGCGTGTATGGTTGAATCCGGCTCGTATGGCAGCCTATAACTTGGTGCCGCAGGATGTAACGGATGCTATCCGTCGGCAGAACATTGAGGCAGCTCCCGGAAAGACAGGTATCAGTTCTGATAAATTGCCTCAGCAGCTACAGTACGTATTACAGTACACCGGAAAGTTCAGTACCCCCGAAGAGTATGGGGAAATTGTGCTCAAGGCTTTGCCCGACGGTTCGTTGCTGCGTCTGAGGGATGTGGCTACCATCGAATTTGATTCTGAAGATTATAATATGGTATCTATGACCGACGGACGTCCTTCTGCCTCTATTATGATTAAGCAGCGTCCGGGCTCCAATGCACGTGAAGTGATTGAAAATATCAAGCAGCGCATGGAAGAAATCAAGGAAAGTAGTTTTGCTCCCGGTATGGACTATAATATTGCATATGATGTATCCCGCTTTCTGGACGCTTCCATTACTTCTGTGTTGAAGACCTTGTTGGAGGCTTTCTTGTTAGTATTTGTCGTGGTGTATCTTTTCTTGCAGGATTTACGTTCTACACTCATTCCGGCCATTGCCGTACCGGTTTCTTTGATTGGAACCTTCTTCTTCATGCAGATGTTAGGTTTCTCCATTAACATGCTGACCTTGTTTGCACTGGTACTGGCCATCGGTATTGTGGTCGATAATGCGATTGTGGTGGTCGAGGCTGTTCATGTCAAGATGCACGAAGAAAAGCTGAGTCCTTATAAGGCATCTGTAGCCGCTATTAAAGAAATTGGTGGAGCCATCATTGCCATTACGCTGGTCATGTCGGCGGTATTCGTGCCGGTGGGCTTCATGGAAGGTACGGTAGGTATTTTCTACCGTCAGTTCTCTTTGACATTGGCTGTGGCTATCGTGATTTCGGGTATCAATGCGCTTACGCTTTCGCCTGCACTTTGTGCCTTGCTACTCCGACCGGCAGGTCACGGACGCAAGAAAGCTACCTGGCTCCGCAAGTTCTTTGTGGTGTTCAACCGCCGTTACGACCGTTTTGAACGCAGCTATCAGTTAGGATTGCACAAGTATTTAGGACGGAAATCTTTTACTTACGCTACGTTAGTGTTGTTCTTCCTGGCTACGTATGGCATCAATTTGGTACTTCCTACCGGATTTATTCCGAATGAAGACCAGGGTATGATTTATGTAAATGTGGATGCCCCTCCGGGAGCGACGGTGGAGCGAAGCGAAAAGGTACTGAATCAGATTCAGGCTGCTTTGCTGCCTTTTGATGAGATTGAAAGTATCTCTACACTGGCCGGCTACAGTTTGATGACGGAGACAGAAGGAGCCAGCTACGGCATGGGTATGATCAACCTGAAAGCTTGGGATGAGCGTGATAAGGGAGTAGAGGAACTGATGCAGCTGTATAAGGAGCGTACTTCTCATATCAAAGACGCCGACATACAGTTCTTCTTGCCACCTTCCGTGCCCGGTTTCGGTAATGCCAGTGGTTTTGAGCTTCGTTTGCAGGATAAGACGGCAGGCGATTTTCATGATTTTGCGGAAGTGGCCAATACATTGGTGGAGAAGTTGAATGCCGACCCGCGTCTTCAGGGAGTTACGTCTGGTTTTAATCCGAACTTCCCGCAGTATTTGTTGAAAGTGGATTTGGCAAAAGCCGCCAAGTTAGGTGTAGACTTGGATAAGGCCATGGAAACCCTCCAGGCTTATATCGGAAGTTTCTATTCGTCCAACTTTATCCGTTTCGGACAGATGTATAAGGTGATGATTCAGGCTTCACCGGAGTATCGTATGAATCCGGAGGATTTGTATCGCCTGTATGCGAAGAACAACGATGGCAATGTAGTGCCTTATTCAAACTTTATGACCATGGATCGTGTGTTCGGGCCCAGTCAGATTACTCGTTATAACATGTTTACTTCTGCCTTGATTACGGGTGAAGGAGAAGGAGGAATCAGTTCGGGTGAGGTGATTCAGGCCGTAGAAGAAATCAGCAAGGAAGTGCTTCCCCGTGGTTACGACGTGGAATGGTCAGGTATTACCCGTGAGGAAAAGGATTCAGGCGGACAGACCATATTGATTTTCGGAATCTGTCTGTTGTTCGTGTACTTGCTGTTGGCGGCACAGTATGAAAGTCTGCTGTTGCCTTTCCCTGTCATTCTTTCGTTGCCTGCGGGAATCTTCGGTTCTTATTTCTTCCTGCAACTGGCCGGACTTGAGAACAATATTTATGCACAGGTGGCTCTGGTTATGCTGATAGGTTTGTTGGGTAAGAACGCGATTTTGATTATTGAGATGGCCAACCAATATCGTCAGAGCGGACTTTCGATTATGGAAGCTGCAGTGAAAGGGGCAGTAAGCCGTCTGCGCCCTATCTTGATGACTTCGTTTGCCTTTATCTGCGGATTGATTCCGTTGCTGGTAGCCACTGGAGCAGGTGCGTTAGGAAACCGTTCCATCGGTACAGCCGCTGCCGGAGGTATGTTTATTGGAACCTTTGTAGGAATCTTCCTTGTACCCGGTTTGTATATCTTGTTTGAAACCTGGTCGTCTCGTTTAAAGACCGATAAAAAATATGATGAAGATGAAGACTAATAGTTTACGAAATTATATCGCAATTGCCGTTGTTATACTGTTGTCGAGTGGCTGTAAGTCGCCTTCTCTCCTTTCGGAAGAGAAGGTGGCTCTGCCCGAGACTTTTGTCGGGGGAACCTCGGACACGCTGAGTATGGCCAACTTGTCATGGAAAGAATTCTTTCCGGATACCTATTTAAAGGCATATATTGATACGGCACTGGTAAGAAATCATAGCTTCCTGCAAACCTTGGAGAGGGTGTCGCTTGCCCGTGAACAATTACGGGTGGGCCGGGGCGCTTTGCTGCCTGAAGTATCTTTAGGCTTGAGTGCCGGTGTGCAGCGTTTTGGTGAATACACCATGGATGGGGTAGGAAACAGTACGACCAATACCCCTGATTTGGCTAAAGACAAGCATATCCCTGATCCTTATAAAAACTTGAATTTAGGTGTAAGCTTTCAATGGGAAGCCGATGTATGGGGAAAACTGACAGATAAAAAACGTGCAGCAGCATTTCGCTGGATGAATTCGCTGGAGGCTGCGCGCTTGGCACAAGTCATGTTGGTTTCTGAAGTGGCTTCGCAGTATTATCATTTGGTGGGGCTGGATAAGAAATGTGTCATCCTGAAAGAAGAAATCCAGAAGGCACAGGAATCTTATGAACTGACCAATGAGCTGATGAAGGAAGGTGAAGTTTCCCGTTTGTCAGTCGACCAGTTCCAGTCGCGTGGACTGAAGTTGGAAGAAATGCTTCTCGATACGCGTCAGCAGATTACAGAAGCAGAACGTGCATTGGCTCTGTTGTTGGGAAAATTGCCTTTTGAAATCAAGCGTTCCACTTTTGAGGAAATTTCGGAATCGCAATTCCCCGTAGCTTCCGGTATACCGGCCCAGTTACTGTGTAACCGTCCGGATGTGAAAGCTGCCGAACTGGAACTGTTGGCTTGTAAGGCGGATGCTTCTGCTGCCCGTAAGACTTTCTTCCCTTCCTTGCTTATCGGGGGAGGTGGCGGGTTCAATGCCTTTGATTTGAGTAAATGGTTTGTCTCACCTGCTTCTTTGGTTTATGATTTGGCAGCAGGTATCAGTGCTCCTCTATTCAAGCGGCATGAAATCAGGGCTTTGTGGAATGAATCGAAAGCACGTCAGCGTATGGCATTGCTGGAATATCACCGGGTGGCATTGAAATCCTATCAGGAAGTAGCCGATTTGCTGGAGGCATCTGAGCGGATGGACGAACGTAAATTGTTGAAAGCCAAGGAAAGTCGTGTGCATCGCCGTTCCATTGAGAATGCGAACGAATTGTTCCGTACCGGTTTTGTAGGTTATCTGGACGTGTTGTCAGCTGATGAACGCTATTTGGATTGCGAGCTGGAACGTATCGACTTGAATGTAGCTTATTGTCAGCTTCATACCCTTCTTTACCGTTCTTTGGGAGGAGGACGTTTCTGATATTACCCTATATTATAAAAACAGCCCCGCTCTGATGTTAACATATTATCGGAGCGGGGCTGTTTTTATTTGCTGTTAGTATGCGGAACGGTATTTTCCTTCTTCTTTATCTTCTAAGATATTCAGGTAGGAAGTGTACCTTGATTCACTGATGTAGTGATTTTCTACGGCTTCACGTACGGCACATCCAGGTTCATGGCGGTGGGTACAGTTGCCATATTTGCATTGGGCAGAGAATTCAAAGATTTCTTTGAAATAGTGTCCCACCTCTTCGTCTTTCATGTCAAACGTACCAAATCCCTTGATACCCGGTGTGTCAATGATGTATCCGTCGCCTGCCACCGGAAACATTTCTGAGAATGTGGTGGTGTGCATACCTTTGTTATGTGCGGTGGAGATTTCTCCTGTCTTGACGTTCTGTTCGGGCAGGATGGCATTGATGAGGGTGGATTTTCCCACACCGGAGTGGCCGGAAAATAAGGTTACTTTTCCTTCTAATGCCTGTTTGATTTCGTCTACTCCCGTACCGTCTAAGGCAGAAATCCGGTAACACGGGTAGCCGATGTGCGTGTATAAGTTTGTCAAGCCATCCAGGTAATGCAGTTCTTCTTCCGTATAGCGGTCTACCTTGTTGAATACCAGGCAGACTGGCACTCGATAAGCTTCTGCAGAGGCCAGAAAACGGTCAATGAAGACTGTCGAAGTCTCCGGATAGTTCACTGTAACCACCAGCATGCACTGGTCCAGATTGGCTGCAATGATGTGTGACTGTTTGGAAAGATTGGAAGAACGGCGGATGATGTAATTTTTCCGGTCTTCAATTTCAGTAATGAATGCGGTTCCCTCCGCATTGACATTGATTTGTACACGGTCGCCCACCGCAATGGGGTTCGTGCTGCGTATTCCTTTCAGGCGGAAATTTCCTTTTATCTTACATTCAATCAGCTTTCCCTCGTCCGTCTTGACCAGGTACCAGCTTCCCGTATTTTTAATGACCAGACCTTTTTCCAAAATGAATATGTGCAAAATTAAAAAGAGGAGGGAAGAGACCATAAGGACTCTTCTCTCCTCGTGTATGGTGAATAAGATTATACTGTCATGATTTCTTTGTCCTTGGCAGCCAGCATATCGTCAATCTGCTTGATGTACTTGTCGTGTACTTTTTGCAGTTTGGCTTCCGAGTTCTTCTGTTCATCTTCCGGCATACCATCTTTTACGGCTTTTTTCAGTGCATCGATGGCGTCGCGGCGTGCGTTGCGCACACTTACTTTTGCAGTTTCACCTTCACCCTTGCACTGCTTGCTCAACTGTTTACGGCGTTCCTCTGTCAACGGCGGGATACCGATACGGATGATTTCACCGTTGTTTTCCGGCATGATACCCAGTTCAGAGTCGATGATAGCCTTTTCAATTACGCGAAACATGCTTTTGTCCCACGGCTTGATGGCGATGCTGCGCGCATCAGGAGTAGTTACTGCTGCTACGTTATTGATGGGCACCATGCTTCCGTAAGAATCTACGCGGATACCGTCCAACAAACGTACGTCAGCCTTTCCGGCACGGATGTGAGCCAGTGACTCATCCAGGTACATGACTGCCATATCCATTTTCTCTTCAGCTTCGCTGATAATTGTTTTAGAATCTGCCATATATTTCTTGCATTTATAGGTTTTATATTCGTTGATAAGTATTTATGTGAACAAAAATAAGCTATTTTTTATTTCCTTGCAATACTTCTGAAAATAAGTTTGTGTCTTCCGGTTTCGGAAATATCCTGAAAAACTTCTTATCTTTGTTTTATCACTATAAAACAGCACGGTTGTATGATTACACTTTATTTGGCGCGCCACGGGCAGACGGTGGAGAACCTGAGCCGTATTTTTCAAGGGCACTTGCCCGGTACATTGACAGAAGAAGGAAAAAAACAGGCGATGGAATTAGGAGAGTCCCTGCGGGATATTGCACTGGATGCAGTGGTCAGCAGTGATTTGCAACGGGTAGTGGATACCGTGCAACTGGCTGTTGGGAGCCGGCAGCTGCCTTGGCAACAGACTACGTTGTTGAGGGAAACAGACTGGGGGCCTTGGACTGGATTGTCTGTGGGTAGTGTCGATTTAAGTAATCCTCCTGCTGGAGTGGAAACTCGCCAGATGATGTACGACCGGGCCGGCACTTTTTTGGACTATCTGTGGCAGCATTATGACGGAAAACGTGTGTTGGTAGTGGCACACGGACAAATCAATCGTTGCCTGGAAGCCCGTATTACAGGTGTTTCGCTGGAGGAACTGTGTACGGTTCCACTGATGAAAAATGCAGAACTTCATCGTTACGAACTGGCACGTGAATAAACAAAAACGGCAAGACCAGGATGCGTTTCCAGTCTTGCCATATATTTTTTGATTCAAATGAATAATCAGTTGTGTACCAGCGTACCGATGCTTTCGCCAGACATTACCTTTTTCAGGTTGCCCACTGTATCCATGTCGAATACAATAATTGGCAGGTTGTTTTCCTTACACATACAAGTAGCGGTCAGGTCCATTACTTTCAGTCCTCTTGCCAGTACTTCATCGTAAGTGATGTCATCGAACTTGGTGGCAGTCGGATCCTTTTCCGGATCGGCAGTATAGATACCGTCCACGCGCGTACCTTTCAGCATCACGTCGGCTTCAATTTCAATACCTCTCAATGAAGAACCAGTGTCTGTAGTAAAGAACGGATTACCTGTTCCGGCCGACATGATTACTACTTCTCCGTTTTCCATGGCTTCAATGGCTTTCCATTTGGTGTAAAACTCGCCGATGGGTTCCATGCGGATGGCTGTCAGTACGCGGGCCTTTACACCGGCTGCTACCAAGGCAGAACTTAATCCCAGGCTGTTGATAACCGTAGCCAGCATACCCATCTGGTCACCTTTCACACGGTCGAATCCTTTTCCGGCTCCAGACAATCCGCGGAAGATGTTACCGCCACCAATCACGATACCAATCTGTACCCCCATGTCGTGGATTTCCTTGATTTGCTGTGCATATTCGCCCAGACGTTTTTCGTCAATACCGTATTTCTTTTCTCCCATCAAGCTTTCGCCGCTGAGTTTTAACAGGATGCGTTTGAATTTTGCCATAGTTCTTTTGTTTTAGTAATTTGGAACAAAGGTAGAAATAATTGGGGATATGTGGCGTATTTCAATGACGAAAAAGAATTGTGGATTGATATTTGTAAGTAATTTATTTTTACAAATATTCAGATTGTTTGCTTTTTTTGCTATATTTGTGTCTATAACTCAATAAATTTAAAGAAATGGATTATTATTTATTGATTGGTGGATTGAAGAAGGGCCCATTCGGCTTTGAAGAATTATTACAGAATGGGCTTACAGCTGATGTGCTGGTATGGCACGTAGGTATGACCGATTGGCGAAAAGCGTCCGAGATGGAGGAGTTGGGTGAGTTGCTGGCTCAATTGCCGCCTCCGCCCCCTAACACTTCTGCTGCGTCTCCTTCTGTACCGCCTAAGTCTTGGCTGGTGGAATCAATTTTAGTTACTTGTCTTTGCTGCCTTCCTTTTGGAGTGGTTGGTATTGTCTACGCTGCAAAGGTTGATTCCGCTTTTAATTCCGGTCGTTACAATGATGCCTTGCGCTATTCACAAACCGCTAAAAACTGGACTTTGTGGGGCTTTTTTGTCGCGCTAGGCTGCATTGTGTTGTACCTCCTTTTTTTAGGAATGATTGCATTGATTGGTAGTCAATCATTATATTAATGTTACTTTAAAAATTTAATCTATGAGTGAACAAGTATGTCCGAAAACGTGGATGGCAGAGTCTATCCTTGTTACAGTGTTTTGTTGCTTGCCTTTTGGTATAGCTGGAATTGTTTTTGCTAGTAAAGTGAGTTCGTTATATGCAGCAGGTAATTATGAAGCTGCTCTTCAGGCCAGTAAAGATGCCGGGAAGTGGACGAAGATTGGCTTCATTGTGGGACTGGTTGTAATCGTATTGTATCTGCTCGTATATGGAGCTGCATTCTTTTCGATGCTAAATTAAAGAAATGACTAAGCATTGGAAATACTTGGGAATAGGAGGAGGGATGATTCTGGCTGGAGTGGTATATTATACATTAAACCCAACTTCTTCTTCTCTTTTTCCCAAGTGTCCTTTTTTTGTATGGACCGGATGGAAATGTCCGGGGTGCGGTTCACAGCGGGCTGTTCATGCTTTGTTACATGGAGATGTGGCAGCAGCATGGGGGTACAATGCCTTATTGGTCGTTTCTTTACCGATTATCATAGGACTGTTTTATGTTGAGTCTATTCGTTCCAAGTACCCCAAACTTTATATAAAGGTACATCGGCCTCTTTTCATTTGGATTTATTTCTTTATTGTGATAGCCTGGTGGTTATGCCGCAATTGGATGGGGTGGTAGGTGTTTAATTTTTCCAGGGAAGTTTGTAGGAAAAATAGTAAAAGGCTTGCACAATGCCTCGCAGTGCCAGGTACACAATAAAAGCCATCCATAACGCATGATTCCCTAACGTGGTATGGAGTCCATAATAGAGTAGGAAGAAGCTGGCCGAGGCCACTAACATGGAGCGAAGCATCACGCGGGTAGCTGTGGCACCGATACAGATTCCATCGAGCAGAAAGGCCGAGAATCCTGCCAGCGGAATGGCCAGCACCCAATAGATATATTCCTCAGAAGCCGAAATGACAGAAGTGTCGTTGGTGAGCAAGCCGAGAAAACTTTTTCCTCCTGCTCCGTAGAGTAACGTGAACAGTAGTGACAAGGCGATTCCCCACTTAAAAAGATGTCGTATGGTCAGTCTTAGCGACTGGTCGTCTTTGGCCCCGATGTATTTTCCGGTCAGCGCCTCTCCTGCGTAGGCAAATCCATCCATGAAATAAGAAAAGAGGGTGAATAGCTGCATCAGCAGGGCATTCACGGCCAATACCACATCCCCGTAGGCCGCACCTGTAGAGGTGAAGAAGACGGTAACTGCAATCAGGCAGAGCGTACGGAAAAAAATATCCCGGTTTGCCTGGAAGAAACGCTTCATTTCCATACGGTCGAACAGGGCTTTCTGGCGAAGGTATTTTCGGAGCGGACGGTAATAAGTCAGCCAGAGCAGACAGGCCATACCCAGTCCGGCATATTGTGCTACGAGCGTGCCTAATGCCACGCCTTCTACTTTCATCTTCAGTACGAATACAAAAAACAGGCTGGCTGCTATATTGACAATGTTCTGGGTGATGGCGATGAACATTGGGAAACGGGAATTCTGCATGCCGATGTACCAGCCCGTGAAGCCATAGAGCCCTAAAGTGGCCGGTGCCCCCCAGATACAGATGTGGAAATATAAGGTCGCTAATTGCCGGACCTCCTCGCTGGTGTCCATGCACATAAATGCGATATTTCGTATCGGATATTGCAGTAACAGCAAGGCAAGCGCCAGTAACAGACTGATGCTCAGTGAACGAAGCAGGATACGCGTCACTTCCTGCAGGTCATGTCTTCCATAAGCCTGTGCCGTAAGTCCTCCGGTCCCCATGCGGAGGAAACCGAACAGCCAGTAAATTATATTGAACAGCATGCCTCCCACCGCAATGGCACCAATGTAAGATGCGGCTCCCAAGTGGCCTACAATGCTGACGTCAATCAGACCTAACAGGGGAACTGTGATATTGGAAACGATGGAAGGAAGGGCGATGTGAAGAATCTGTCGGTCTGTACGTGTCATAAGATGTATTCCACTTCCTTAAATAAATATCCCCTTGTCTGTCCGTCCTCGTCTTCCAGTATCAGTCGTCCGTTCGGTTCGATGTCGGCAATGCGTGCCCGGAAGTCCCCGTCTTTATCGCGGAACAGATGTAATCCTTCTTTTCGGTAAAGCGCCTCCTTGTAGCGTGTTTCCAGCACTTCTGTCCGGTTCTCTTTCAGAAGTTGATAGTACTCCGTCACTTTTTCTATAATCTGTTCCAGTATCTCCCGCGGGTTATATTGGTTGCCCGTAATCTGGCATAATGATACCGGATTAGGGGCATCGCTGAGAAAACGTTCTTGGTTCAGGTTGACGCCGCTACCCGAAATGGAACGGCTGATATGGATGCCTGTCAGGTCATTTTCGATCAGTGTGCCGCAAATTTTCTTGTCTTTCCAGTAAATATCGTTCGGCCATTTGATGGAAATGCCTTCTGTGTAGGTGGACAGTACATCGTGCAGTGCCAGGGCGGTCACTTGTGAAAGGTAGAACTGACGGTGTGCCTCCAGAAAATCCGGATAAACAACAAAACTGAAGAGCAGGTTCTTTCCGGCTTCCGACTCCCAGCTGTTGCCGCGCTGGCCGCGTCCAGCCGACTGGAAAGATGAATACACGGTGGTCAGTTCCGCACACACTTCTTTCTGGCAGAGTGTCGCCAGATATGTGTTGGTAGAAGTCGTTTCTGCCAATATAATAGGTTCAGGATATGTCATTGTTTTTTCTGTTTCAAAGTTAGTTCCACACGGGCGGGAAAAAGGCGTCCTCAATGTGTTCTATGTGGAGGGGAGGGCGGTTTCCTACTACCGTAATAATATCAAAGCGAACTGGAAGGTCAATGGCAAACTTTCGGACGTATGCATCCGTAGAGGCTACGATGCTTCTTATCTTACGCCTGTCCACCGCATCCTCCGGCTGTCCGAAACAGGCATCGCTTCGCGTCTTTACCTCCACAATGACCAGTTCACCGTCTTTCTGTGCCACGATGTCCAGGTCACGGTGTCCGGAGTGCCAGTTTCGATGCCTGATTTCATACCCTTTCTCCAGCAGGTACTTCACGGCCGCATTTTCTCCTTCTTTTCCCAGTTCATTATGTAATGCCATTTTTCCGCTTTTTCGCAAAAATACGCATTTTTATGCTTCCATTTTAACAGAATACGCTAATTTTGCACCGAAGATGGTAAATAGCGGAAAAAAAAGAAAAAAAGTACCAGTCAGTAATCCTCCCCGCCGCCAGCGGATGGTTTGTCTGATGAGCGAAGAAGAGGTGCGAATTGTAGACCGTTATCTGGAGAAATACCAGATAACCAACAAGGCACGCTGGCTTCGCGAGACTGTATTGGCTTTTATCCATCAGAATATGGAGGAAGATTATCCTACTCTTTTTAAGGAACACGATATGCGCAGATAAGTTATGGCAGACGATTCTTTTTACATGAAACAGGCTCTGGCTGAGGCCGCACGGGCAGCAGAAAGAGGAGAGGTTCCGGTGGGAGCCGTGGTAGTCTGCCGTGACCGTATCCTGGCGCGTGCGCATAACCTGACCGAAACACTGCACGATGTGACAGCCCATGCCGAGATGCAGGCACTTACTGCCGCTGCCAATTCGTTAGGAGCAAAATATTTGACAGACTGCACGCTCTACGTTACTGTGGAGCCTTGTGTGATGTGTGCCGGTGCCATTGCCTGGTCGCAGGTCGGTCGGCTCGTTTTCGGTGCAGAAGACGAGAAAAGAGGCTACCAGCGCTATGCACCTCAAGCCTTGCATCCGAAGACCGTGGTCGTGAAAGGGGTGCTGGCCGATGAATGTGCCGGGCTGATGAAAGATTTCTTCCGGAAGAGGAGATGATGGTTTATTTGATTTCTTCGAACTCTACGTATTCCCCTTCGTCTTTATCAAAAATCTTTTTGCGTTGACGCACAGGTATATCTCCTTGTGTGGAGTAAGAATCTGTTGTCTCTTCCTGACGAGGGTTCGACTGATAGTTTTGAGAAGAGTAAGTTGTTCTCTGACCCGAATTCTTACCTTGCATACGACGCTTGAATCCGAATACCAGACTGACGACTTTGGAAAGAATGAGCAATCCAATCACCAGAACAACCAGTATGATAAAAAATAGAAAGCCTAAAATATGGAACATTGTCTTTTGTTTTTAATGTGAGATATGCAAAAAATGTGCCATACGATTTCTAAGCTATTTCTTATATGTCAGTAATGACAGAATGATATACCAGACAATGACAGCCGCAAATCCGCTCAGTTGGAAAATAATTAGCAGAGGGATACTGACAATCAGAAAAATATAGCTTATCTTGTTATGCCCCCATGACAGGTCTTTAAACTTCAGTGAAAACATCGGGAGTTCTGCCACCAGCAGCAGTGACATGATTACTACTAAGATGAACAAGTATAAAGCGTTGAAATGGTCGGATACTAAAAAATTGTGTGCACCTACGGTCAGTGAGCCCCAGAATAATGCATTGGCTGGAGTCGGCATTCCGATAAAGGAGGAAGTCTGTCGTTCATCCAAATTAAACTTGGCTAATCGTAAGGCAGAGAAAACAGCTATCAGGAAAGCTGTATAGGGTATGATTCCTGACAATGGCAGAAGAAAATCCGGATAATGTACTTCTTTAAACAAAGAAAATGCGATGGCAGCCGGTGCAAGTCCAAAAGTGATATCATCTGCCAGTGAATCAAGTTCTTTTCCTATGGGAGAAGATACATGTAGCAGACGGGCGGTCATTCCATCAAAAAAGTCGAATGTGGCTCCTAATACAATAAAAAGCAGAGCCAGTTCATATTTACAATGAAAAGCCATATAGCTGGCTATGCATCCACAAAACAAGTTGCAACTTGTAATGGTGTTGGGAATGTTCCGGGTTATCACATTTGCCATATCTTATTATATAATAAGGTGTAAATATTGTATTTCAGGTTTAAGGCAGACGGGCAATTACCGTTTCATTACCGGTGGTTTTTTGTCCCATGCTGACGCAGACTTCTGTGCCCAGTGGCAGATATACATCTACCCGTGAGCCGAATTTGATAAATCCCATGTGTTCGTCAATATAACAATCTTCACCCGGTACTGCATAGGTAACGATGCGTCTTGCTACTGCACCTGCAATCTGGCGTGCCATTACTGTATGGCCCTCAGGAGTTTCAATTACCACCATGGAGCGTTCGTTTTCCGTACTGGCTTTGGGAAGCCATGCTTTCATAAAACGTCCGTTATGATGGTCTACATGCTTTACCACTCCGTCTACAGGATACCAGTTGGCATGTACATTGGTGATGTCCATGAAAATGGAAATCATCAGTCGGCGGTCATGGAAATATTCGTGTTCATCCACCTCCTCAATTACCACGATACGTCCGTCGGCAGGAGCCACTACGGTTTTTTCCGTATCTCCTTTGAACAATCGAATCGGGCAGCGGAAAAAATTGGCCATCAGTAGGTACAGAATGATACTAATGGCCGCTACAATATAAAATGGTATCCGACATTCTATCCCCCAATATAAAGCGGAGTTTACAAGAAGCAATAATATTGCGCTGGTAATCAGAATGTGAGTTCCTTCATGGTGGAGGCGGATTTTTTTTAGTTTCTTTATTTTGTTCATTCGGGTCATAACAAAGTTGAATGTTTTTATCGTGCGAAGATAGGGCTAATTTGAGAACTCTGCAAATAATAGAAACAGAAAAACAAGCTAAGGTGAATATTTCCTCTTTAAATAAAGAGGAAAAAAAGATGATTTTGATATCTGCTGAAAAAACGCAAGGGCGTTTGATTTTAAACTCTTTGACGTTTTAACTGAAACACAAGTACATTTTAAAGGAAACGTACTTGCGTTTTAGTTGAAATGTACTTGTGTTTTTGAGGGTGATGTAAAAGCATTTGGAGGTATAATTTTATTTGTGAAATAGATGTTCTTTATCATGTTTGTTTTCGTATGTATCTGATAGATAGGTGTTTATAAAGTTTGTGGTTTTTGTTTTTTTAGCTAATGAATATTTTTGTCCCCTTAAATGAACTATTTTGTCACTTCTTTCTATAATAAAACGGTACATTTGTCACGAAAACTTTAAAATCTAAATTTAATCTAAATTCATTGTATGCAAACTGAATTCCGTACTATTCTATGGAGAAGGGGATTGAGCATGATGCTGTTCGTCTTATTCTCTATGACTGTGGCTATGGCCTAGGTGCTCGTGAAGGGTACTGTGATTGACAAGACAGGAGAAAGTGTCATCGGTGCCAGTATTCAAGTAAAAGGTACTACTCAGGGAACCATTACCGATATTGATGGTAAGTTTTCGTTAGGAGTACCTGACAAAAAATCCGTTATTGTGATTTCTTTTATTGGCTATGCCACAAAAGAACTCCAGGTGGATCCCTCTAAACCAATGTCTATTGTATTGGAAGAAGATACAAAGGTATTGGATGAAGTTGTAGTCGTTGGTTACCAGGAAGTGAGAAAAAAAGACCTGACTGGTTCTGTAGCCAAGGCGGATATGAATGAATTGTTAAATACTCCAGTAGGGTCATTTGACCAGACACTGGGGGGACGTATTGCGGGTGTAAATGTGTCTTCTGGAGAAGGTACTCCGGGTGGAACGATGAATATTGTAATTCGTGGTAATAACTCATTGACACAGGATAACTCTCCACTTTATGTAATTGATGGTTTCCCGGTGGAAGATGCTGCCATTGCAAGTACTATCAACCCTTCTGATATTGAATCATTGAATATTTTGAAGGATGCTTCGGCTACGGCTATTTATGGTGCTCGTGGTGCAAATGGTGTAGTTATTATTACGACTAAAAAAGGTAAGGTAGGTAAGGCACAAATTACATATGATGGAAGTGTAACCATGCAGCATGTGACTCGTACCATTCCGATGATGGATGCATACGAATTTGTAAAATTACAGGCAGAAACATATCCTGCATCCATTGCAAATTCGACAGGTGGATACCTTATGGAATATCAAGGAAAACAATGGACTCTGGAAGATTATCGTGATATTTTCCAAGATGACTGGCAAGATGAAATTTTGCGTACAGCTTTGCAGCATAATCATAATATAAGAATTACGGGAGGTACAGAAGGTGTCTGTTACAATGCATCTGTATCTTATTATAATCAAGATGGTATTTTGCTGAATTCAGGTTATGAACGTTTTCAGGCGCGTGCAAATACGGTTGTGAAAAGAGATAAATTGGATATTAGTCTGACTACAAACTATTCTCGTAGTATACAGACTGGTAGCACTCCATCAGAAACTTCTTATAGTGGTATGAATAACCTGTTCTATAGTGTATGGGGATATCGTCCTGTTACTTATCCGAACAAGTCTATGGAGTCATTGCTGAATGATGTGATGGATGAGGCTATTGATAGCAGTAATGACTACCGTTTCAATCCTATCCGTTCTTTAAAAGAAGAATATCGCAAGTACTATATTAATACAATACTTCGGTAAATTTTTACCGAAAGATTAAAAGTTAAACAATAGAACCGGCAAAAGCTGGTTCGGAAACACTAAAGAGGTCATTGAAATGTTGTCAAAAACGAATGGTTAAGCATGAAGAAATGTGCTGAAAAAAGAGAGCTAACCTGCTGATAATAAAGGTAAAAAAGTATTGCATAATTCGTTATTTCTTAGTAAATTAGAAGTCTCTGAACTCTTCTGATTATGACTAAAGAAACACTCCTTATGCAATACCAATCCGAGTGCCTGTCGGCTCTCAAATCAGTAGCGAATGAAATTTTGATGTATGGAGGGAATTTTGTCATAAAAGGTGACGGAGCAGACAAGACGTTCCTGGAAATGGAAACTCCTAACTTGCCTAAAAAGAAATCGGATATGTATTCTTCACCAGTAATGATTAATATCAAGCATAATTTATGGCTGGGAGCTGAGTATGAAGTGACCGGAAATGCGGAAAAAGGCGCGTTTAAGGTGAAAGTGGCTGGAGCATCAAATTTCAAGGTCGGTGAGTGGGTATGCTTGTATTTGCATGACAATAATCCTGAACTGGTGAGAAGGGAATTGCTTCCGTATACTTGGGAATCTACTATGACAAATATTTCTACAGAAGGTGTGCAGGTGGAAGATTACCATCAGAGTGTGAGCGAGGCTGCTTCTATTATCTCTAGTGCGAACTTCTCTGCTTATAAAATTAATATTACCGGGAATCGCGGACATTCGGCCATTCGCTCCCAAGGTTCCAGCAGGGTGTTTATTGGTGCAGTACGTGATTGTACGGACGGACCGTTGGCAGACCAATACCCTACGTTTCAGACTAATGCCGGACAATATCATGCTTGTGGCGTATCGAAACCTAGTATGGGAGCTGTTATTTGGAGGGTAACCTGGGGGGATGATGCTTGCTTTGAATCGCATGCTACTCAGCCTCGTGCTACGTTGATTGATAATTGTACGGGTGGTTTTGTGCAGTCCAAACAAGGGGGAGATGCTAATCAGGTACCGAATCATTTGAATGATCTTACTATCTGGAATATGTGTGCTACGAAGACAGCTGTAAATGGAGGCGGAACACTACCTGGTAATGGTGAGTTTGACTGGTGGCGTATGGGATGGAAATACTGGAAGATTTTGCCTCCGGTAGTTGTGGGGTTCCATGGGGCTTCAGTTAAATTCGTAAAGGAGCAGGTAAAATTAGATGAGAGTAATGGCATTCCAGTGGAACCTCAATCGCTTTACGAGGCGCAGTTGAAGCATCGTTTAGGGACTGTCCCAGCTTGGTTAAATGCGTTGAAGCAGTTTTAATGAAATTTCTTTGTTTGTTTTATGTTTTCCTGTCCGAAGCTATATGTTTCTGGGAGCAGAAATTTATATTTCCCAATTAGCAAACGAATAGCTCTCTGACGGAAAACATAAAAAATTTTTTGATGTCATGCTTTTTTGTTTAAGAGGTTTTGTTGTCAACTTTTACCTTATTCTTTTAAAATAAGAATCCCGTTCTTCGGTATTTATACACGCGAAGAACGGGATTCTTGTCATTTATAAACCTCGTGTATCAGTCTTTGTCTATTTTAAGAATACCACCAGTCGTAGAATTGAAAACGACCCGTGTATTGATTTTTTTGTCAAACAGACCATCTACCAGTACTTCGGTATGCCCGAACTGGGTAAACGACATTTCGTCGTTGAAAAGTTTTTTGCCTTGATAGCTGACTGTGACATTGCCTTTACCGGGTACATTGTAAATGACACCGTCAATTTTTTTCTTCTTTTTCCCTTCTTCTTCAGGCACAGGCAAGGTGGAAGTGTTTCGAATGGAAATGTAAATCGGATCACCCGCCAGATTGTTCGTAGGAAGCACTCCTAGTTGGGCAGAAAAACGGGCGGCAATTTGTTCTTGTGCATTGTTGTCGGGTTCTACTAAAAACGTAAAGACTTTGTCTTTGCGGTCAGTAGTACCGGTAAATGTTTGGGTCAGCGCTTTTTCTTGTTTGTTCAGCTGGTCAATAACCAGTTGCAGGGAAGCCCCGTCCTTTGGCATGGTTTCTGCCTGGCCGCGCAGGATGATATTTTTGCTGTCGCGTATGTTGTAAATTTCGCGTGCTGTCAGTTCGGCCATCTTGGCACTGGAACCGGCCATGAGGATGTCTTCTGTCATGTACTTGCGGGCATTTTCATGTGGCTCGGGTGTCTCCAGTTTATAGTCAGGGGCAGATTCTTTCTCTGTAGAGGTTGTATTGATGGCTTTTACGATACCTTTATCTGTCAGTTCCACATTGGACGCCACACTTTTATCTTTCAGTTTCATGATGTAAGCTTTGGTGGAGTCGGGTACTCCCACAAGGCGTACATGAATATCCTTGATTTCCCAGTGACTTTCGGGCTGTGTATTGACATCATTTAAACGCAGGTAGCGGCTGGCGTAGAGGCTGAAGTCGCCTGGCTGGTAGTTTACTTTGGTTGCAATGATGTCAATAGCAACTTTGGTCTTAGGCAAGAAGTACACGATGCCTTCGCCTGCTTGTGGTACATAGCTTTCCTGGGAGTAGGCATTCAGAGAGGCCAGTAGTCCCAATGCAATGATTCCTCTTTTCATATTGTCTGTCATTTAGTTTCCATTAGTTGTTTCCAGGCTTCAGGCAGTGCTTCTACAATATCTCCGGAAGTCATGCTGATAACGCCTTTTTGCTGGCAAGCAATGTCGCCAGCCAGACCGTGTACATATACACCCAGTCGGCAGGCTTCTTCGTGTGTATAGCCTTGTGAAAGCAGTGAAAGGATAATACCGGTAAGTACATCACCGCTTCCGGCTGTGGCCATACCCGGATTGCCTGTCGGATTGAAATAGGTCACTCCGTCAGGGGTAATGACGGCGCTCCATGCCCCTTTCAGTACGATGTAGCATTGCAGGTGGGCTGCCAGCTCTTTAGCCTTTGACAAGCGTTCATAGCTGTTGCTGCAGCGTCCGATGATGCGTTCCAGTTCCTTGACATGTGGAGTCAGGATGCTGTGGCGAGGAATACGGGTCAGGTAGTTGCGGTAGTTGCTGAAGATATTGAGCGCATCTGCATCCAGCACCAAAGGAATATAACAGTTGCTTACCTGGTCAAACAGTGCCTGCACCGTGATTTCTTCCTGTCCCAGTCCCGGGCCGATGGCTACGGCCTGGAAGTTGTCGAGGTCGGCAGCTTCGGCAAAGCAGCGGTCGTGTACGTCATCTTGCACCATGGCTTCGGGCACATTGCTCTGTAGCAGATCATGGTTACATACAGGAGTGTGTACGGTAAGTAGTCCGATGCCTGAACGTAGGCAGGCACGTGAAGCTAACAAAGCGGCACCTCCCATCCCGTAGGAACCGGCTATCAACAGACCGTGGCCGAACATGCCTTTGTGGGCAAACTTCTTTCTCGGCTTGATGAGCGCACGCATTTCGCTGGCTTCTGTAATATAATAGGGAGTTTTTGCTGCTTCGATGAATTCACGGCTGATGCCGATGTCGAGTAATTGCCATTCGCCTACTACATCTGCATTTTCAGCAAAAAGGAAGGAGAGTTTAGGCAACTGGATACTTAGGGTCAGGTCGGCCTTGATGATATTTTGTCGGATGTTGTGGGTGTTGTCTTCTCCCATCAGTCCGGAAGGGATGTCGATGGATACTACCTGGGCAGGAGAGGCATTGATGTATTGTACTACGGCAGCAAATCCTCCGCTCAGCGGTTTTTGCAGTCCGGAACCGAACAGACCATCTATGACTACATCGTGACTGCCCAGATGGGGAGGATCGAACTGGTTGCTGACTTCGGTGTAGTTGGCAAAACCGCTTTCTTTCAGGCGCTGTACGTTTGTAAGACATTCTTCAGAAAGTGTACCTTTTACGTTGAACAAATAGACTTCTACCGGGTAGTTTTTCAGGAAAAGAATCCGGGCTACGGCCAGTGCATCTCCGCCATTGTTCCCGGGACCGGCAAATACGACAAGACGGTGTGATTTGTCATATCGCTCGCTAATGGCTTGTGCCAGCAGGCCAGCGGCTTTTTCCATAAGGTTGATTGACAATATAGATTCATGGGTGATGGTATATGCATCAGCCTCCTTTTGTTGTGTACAACTTAAAATTTTCATTGTATATATAAAATAGCTATTTTGTCGGTAAAAGTACGAAAAAAGCCTCGAATGGGATATATATTCTATTGAAAATATCTTTAAATACTCAGGGGGAAGTGTGGCGGTTTTAGGGAAAATCCGTAAATTTGCACAATTTCTAAAACTAGATTATAACATGGATACGATTCAGATTAAAGACAAGCGTTTCAAAACGTTTATCCCAGAGGCGGATATCCTGAAGGAGGTGGCACGTGTGGCCAATGAAATCAATCATGACTTGGAGGGTGAAAATCCGTTGTTTTTGAGTGTGTTGAATGGCTCGTTCATGTTTACGGCCGATTTGATGAAACATCTGACGATTCCATGTGAGATTTCGTTTGTGAAATTGGCCTCGTATGCAGGAACGGCTTCTACAGGAAAGGTGAAAGAACTGGTAGGACTGAATGAAGATATTTCAGGACGTACGGTAGTAATCGTGGAAGATATAGTAGACACGGGTCTGACTATGCAACGTTTGCTGGAAACCTTGAAGGCGCGTAATCCGAAAGAAATCCGTATTGCCACGCTGCTGGTGAAACCGGATAAGTTGCAGGTGGAACTGGATATAAACTATGTAGCGATGAATATTCCGAATGATTTTATCGTGGGCTACGGATTGGATTACGATGGCTTCGGACGGAACTACCGCGACATCTATACAGTGATGGAATAATTTTTTTATTTATTATAAGACAACATGTTGAATATTGTAATTTTTGGTGCTCCGGGTTCAGGTAAAGGAACTCAGAGTGCTCGTATTGTGGAAAAATATGGCTTGAACCATATTTCTACGGGAGATGTATTGCGTGCAGAAATCAAGAACGGCACGGAACTGGGTAAAACAGCAAAAGGTTATATCGACAATGGTCAGTTGATTCCGGATGCATTGATGATTGATATTCTGGCTAGCGTATTCGACAGCTTCAAGGATAGCAAAGGTGTGATTTTCGATGGATTTCCTCGTACAATCGCTCAGGCTGAGGCTTTGAAAGAAATGTTGAAGGTACGCGGACAGGAAGTTTCTATCATGCTTGACCTGGAAGTTCCTGAAGATGAACTGATGACTCGTCTGATCAAACGTGGACAGGAATCTGGTCGTGCTGACGACAATGAAGAAACTATCAAGAAGCGTCTGGTAGTATACCACTCTCAGACTGCTCCGTTGATTGACTGGTACAAGAACGACGGTAAATATTGCCACATTCAGGGATTGGGTACTATGGACGGTATCTTCGCTGATATTTGCGCGGCTATTGATAAACTTTAAATAATAAAAAAACTGGCGGGCCGGTGACGGTCTGCCAGTTCTTAAACTTGAATTTATGGCTGAATCGAATTTTGTTGATTATGTAAAAATCTACTGCCGCTCCGGAAAGGGAGGCCGTGGCTCGGTGCACATGCGCCGTGAGAAGTATATGCCCAACGGAGGTCCGGACGGTGGCGACGGTGGTAGAGGAGGTCATGTGATTTTGCGGGGAAACCGCAATTACTGGACATTGCTGCACCTGAAGTACGATCGTCATGTGTTTGCGGAACACGGAGGTAACGGCTCGAAAAACAAGAGTTTCGGAAAGGACGGGGCAGATAAAGTCATTGAAGTGCCTTGTGGAACGGTAGTATATAATGCCGAAACAGGGGAATACGTGTGCGACGTAACGGAGCACGGACAGGAAGTCATCTTGCTGAAAGGCGGACGCGGAGGATTGGGAAACTGGCATTTCCGTACAGCAACCCGTCAGGCACCCCGTTTTGCCCAACCGGGTGAACCGATGCAGGAGATGACGGTGATTTTGGAATTGAAATTATTGGCGGATGTAGGTTTGGTAGGTTTTCCGAATGCCGGAAAATCTACTTTGCTTTCTTCGGTTTCTGCCGCACGTCCGAAAATTGCCAATTATCCTTTTACCACGCTGGAACCGAACCTGGGAATTGTGTCTTATCACGAAGGGAAGTCTTTCGTGATGGCGGATATTCCGGGTATCATTGAGGGAGCCAGTGAAGGAAAGGGGTTGGGACTGAGGTTTTTGCGTCATATTGAGCGCAACTCATTGCTGTTGTTTATGGTACCGGGTGATACGGATGACATACGCAAAGAGTATGAGATTCTGTTAAACGAACTGGCTACCTTTAATCCGGAGATGCTGGACAAGCAGCGTGTGTTGGCCATTACGAAATGTGACATGCTGGACGAGGAACTGATGCAGATGCTGGAACCTACATTACCTGAAGATATACCTCATGTTTTTATTTCTTCGGTATCAGGAATGGGCATTCAACAGTTGAAAGATTTGCTTTGGGCCGAACTGAATAAAGACAGTAACCAGTTGGAAGCAGTACGTCGGGAAGCTATCGTACATCGTCCGAAAGATATGACCAAGCTTCGTAAGGAGTTGGAAGATATGGGTGAAGACGAAGACTTTGACTATGAGTATGAAGACGTGGATGATGAAGATGACTTTGACTACGAGTACGAAGAGGAAGACTGGGAGGACGAACCACAAAAGTAATGAATAATCTGACTGATGATAAAAGAATGTTGGTGTACGGCCCGAATAGTCTGCACACCGACATTTTTTGTTTCTCTACGACACGTCACGGCGGTTGCAGTGAGGGGAATTATGCTTCGTTTAACTGCAACCATTATTGTGGTGATGTGCCCGATAAGGTAGAACGGAACCGGGAACTGCTATGCTCGTTGTTGCCTGTGCGTCCACGGATGATGGTTGTTCCTCATCAAACACACGATACAGTGGTGAGAGTTGTGGATGAAGCTTTTTTACAACTCTCTTCAGAGGAACAATTGAATCAACTGGAAGGAGTGGATGCGATGGTTAGCGACATGAGGCAGGTCTGTCTTTGCATTTCTACTGCCGATTGTATCCCGGTACTTTGCTATGATACAAAACGGAAAGTAATTGCGGCGATACATGCCGGATGGCGGGGAACAGTGAAGCGCATCGTGGAAAAGACGTTGGACAAGATGGCGGCACTTTATGGTACGAAGGGAGAAGATGTGCAGGCTTATATCGGGCCAGGTATTTCTCTGGATGCTTTTGAGGTGGGAGATGAGGTGTATGAAGCCTTTGAAGCAGCAGGATTTGATATGGCTTGCATTGCCCGTAGAGATGAAAAGTGGCACCTCGACCTTTGGGAAGCCAACCGGATGCAGTTGCTGTCTAAAGGAGTAAAGAAGGATAATGTGGAAGTAGCAGGGATTTGTACCTATCAAAATTATACGGATTTCTTCTCGGCACGTCGGCTGGGCATTCGTTCCGGGCGTATTTTGTCGGGGATTATGCGGATGTAGAACCATTTAAGAAAATAGCGAAATGGATTTGAAAATTGAAGTATCAGAGGAATTACGGCAGGCTTGGCCGCTGTTTCGTGGAGCCGCTGTATTTGCGACGGTAAAGAATTCTCCATATAGTGAAGAACTGTGGAAACGTATCGGTGAGTTTACGGAACTCTATCGTCAGAAATATACCATTGATTCTATCAAAGAGATGCCTGCCATTCAGGCCACTCGTCAGGCTTATAAGAAATGTGGGAAAGATCCCAGCCGTTACCGTCCTTCTTCAGAAGCTTTATGCCGACGTTTGTTGAGAGGACTGTCACTTTATCAGATAGATACGCTGGTCGATTTGATTAATTTGGCATCCATCAATAGCGGACATTCCATCGGAGGCTTTGACCGGGATAAGATTCAAGGAAACAAGCTGGTATTAGGTATCGGAAAGGCGGGTGAGCCTTACGAAGGTATTGGGCGTGGAGAATTGAACATTGAGGGAATGCCGGTATATCGAGATGCCGTGGGAGGTGTAGGTACACCGACAAGCGATAATGAGCGGACAAAGATTTCATCGGAAACTACTCATCTGTTAGCCATCATGAATGCGTACAGTGGGAGTGACGGTTTGGAGGAAGCCGTAAACTATATGGTAAACTTACTGAAAGAATTTGCGGATGCTCAGGATGTAGAACTTTATTATTTTGAGTAATATGAATCGCTTGATTGTAATACTTGGGCTGTTGTTCCTTTGTATGGGAAATATACAGGCTGATGAACCTGTGAAAACAGGATTTACACACATGGAGCGTAGTCATATCAGGGTGCATACACCGGGACTGTTTTCAAAGGGAAATAGCGTGGAGATACACTTGGAGTGTCTGGCTGATTCACAGTTCTGTTTTCCACTTCCTGGAGGGAAGGTCATTTCTGCTTATGGAAGTCGCGGTGGACATTCGGGAGCAGATATAAAGACCAAGGCCAATGATTCCATTCTTTGTGTGTTCGACGGTGTGGTACGCATGGCCAAAAGTTATGGTGGATATGGAAAGGTAATTGTGGTGCGGCATTTTAATGGACTGGAAACTGTGTACAGTCATAATTCCAAAAACTTTGTTGCATCGGGTGATTCGGTAAAGGCGGGTCAGGTAATCGCATTGACCGGACGTACCGGACGTGCTACGACAGAGCATCTGCATTTTGAACTCAGGGCTAACGGACAACATTTTAATCCCGGATTATTATTTAATATGTCTACCCGTGTCCCTTTGAAACGTACACTGGTATGTACGAAAACAGGAAAACATGTGAAATTATCTCCTAAAAAATGAAAGAATATGGATATTGAAAAGATATTGACAGAAGGAATAGTGTTTAGAGGCGGGAAGTCTTCTGACGGAAAAAAGAAAGAAGAGAAAGTAAAGACCAAGGCGAAGAAGAAAACCTATATTACAGGTTTGCATGGTTCTGGCTCTGCCAAGATGAAAGCGGAATATCGCCGTCGGAGAGCCAACAGACACAAACAGGGATGAGAGTGAACAAAAAACTGTATTCAGTTGTTAATATATTTGTAAAACTAAAAAAAGAAGATTATGAGAAAATTATTTTTACTAGTAGTGATTGTAATGGCTGCAATCTCGGCCAGCGCACAGGAAGGTATTTATTTAGGTGGTGGTATCAGTTTGTGGAGAAACAATGATGTAGATAAGACTTCATTCTCTATCACACCGGATGTAGGTTATAACTTGAGTGAAAAATGGGCCGTAGGGGTGGAATTGGCTTATGCACACAATGGTTATGATGGTGATAAGCTCAATAGCAATGCGTTTGCTTTGGCTCCGTATGCACGTTACTCTTTCTATGAAAACAAGATTGTGCGTTTGTTCTTGGATATGGGATTTGGATTCTCTACTTACAAGGCAAAACATGCGGATTCTGTAAATGGTTTTGAAATCGGAGTGAAACCGGGATTGGCAGTAAAATTGAATGATAATTTCAGCTTTATTACTAAAGTAGGTTTTGCAGGTTATCGTGACGACTACTATCGTAATATGAACGGAAATGGATTTGGCGTTGCTTTGGATGGCGAGAATATTTCCATTGGTATTGAGTACGAATTCTAATAAGGACGATTGAATAACTAATAGATAGGGAGCAAAAAGAGGTGAAAACTTCTTTTTTGCTCCCTTTTTATTTGTATCTCCGCTTTATCTTTTTAAATTTGTGTAATTCATTATTATTTGAGCTTATGAAAAAGATTGCATGCATAGTGACAGGTTTGTTCGTAGCTTTGACAATGGCCGCACAGACAAAAGTAACCTGGAGTATGGAACTCGGACTGGGTATGAGTTCCTGGATGGGAAAGGATGCCGGAGATTCTTCTCCATTGTTTAACCAGAAGGTTGGGGTAGGAATTGATGTACCTTTGAGTGGACTGGTATCATTTCAGACCGGATTGTATTGGGCATCGAAGGGAGCAAGCATAGATGTGGATTATGTAGGGGCTAATACGCAGAATGTGGTGGATATGCACGTAAACCAGAATTATTTTGAGATGCCTTTGCTGGCTGCCTTTCATGTAGGTACAGCTGCTAATTTTGATATGGTGTTTACGGCAGGTCCTTATTTGGCTTATGGGGTAAACGGTAAGCGGAATATCGACATTGATGACTTGACTGTTTCTTCTAACACTTTCGGTGAATCAAAGATTGAAGGAGAAATCGTTCCAGGACTACGTCGTTTTGATGCCGGTGTGATGGCTGGTGTGGCACTCGACTTTAAACGCTGGACGGTAGGACTTGACGGAGAATTTGGATGCTGCAAATTAGCCAGCAATTCAAAGACACGTAATTTGGCGTTCTTCTTCACTGCTGGCTATAAATTCTAATTCTTAGAAATTTTATGTATGCTGGATGGCCTGTGCCGTTTCTTTACGGGCAGGCTATGCAGCATTTTGAGCGCTGCCAAGTGGCGGTCGCGCCAGATTCGGTAGCTGACACGATTACAAGAAAAACAGTTCCTAATAGACATATCCAGCCGAACAACTCTTTCAGGCTGGTCAGCATGGTCTGGGTGTTTACTTCTTCATAGAGTTGCATGAGTGATACATCCGGCATCCACTCGTGCAGGTTGTCCATGTTTCTGCTTAATAATCCCCAGTTGTCACATTGCAGGTGCTTCATCCAGCGGTTCAATATGGCTGATCCCAGCGGGGTTGCAATGCTGGTACGAATGAAACTGAGTACACATAAAGACTGGAAGAAATGCTTGAAGGGTATATGCTTTGCTACATAAATGGTCAGCGAAATATAAAGCACTCCATGACCGATGCCTTTTAAAAAGTTGGGCAGATACAAACTTTCAATATTCAAATCGGGGTATATCAGAAAATACATGTAATACTGGTACATGACTATCAGTGTAAATCCGAAAGAAATCAATAGTTTATATCCTTTCTTTAATACTGCTTGCCGGAAGAATACGATACCTGCTCCAGCCAGGATTCCTGCAAATACACACCAGTTCAATGAAATGGCATTTAGCGTATCGTACTGTAAGATGGAGGTCATGAATGCATTCTGCAGTACGGAGGAGGTGGTGAGAAACAGACAGAGCATCAAGAACAGGAACAATACTACGGGGAATTTCTTGTAGCGGAATACCTGCGGGTCTATATACGGATGCCGTATGGAAGTCATCCGGTTGATGTTTATCAACAAGGATACTACGGTTATTACAATGCAGGAGCGAATCTGCACGCTGTCCAGCCAGTCGTAAAATCTCCATAGATGCAAATAAAAACAATTGCGAACAGCATGACTGTCCATAAGAGGAGGCCTATCCAGTCTATGCCATATAAAGGAATCTTTTTACCTAGTCTAATGGTTCGAGTCAGGCACATGACACAAATCCATACCACCATTAGCATGCCGATGAAGGAGGCATAGCCTGCCATGGTTACATCTTCCTGGATACATCCTAATGCGCTCGACATTTGGGTAGCAGCCGGTAGGAAAACTCCTCCGTTAAACTGAAAGACCATGGCAAAGAAGAGCGACAGGACGATGCAGACCGGAGTCGGTAAGAATTCTTTGAAGTAAGGAATCTGAGGACGTGGTTCAGCCATTTTCTTGTTTACTGTTTAACGTAACATTCTACATTCATTCCGGCTCTCAGGCGTTGCAAATCTTCCGGGCGGTTGTTTTCCGTAAACTCGATACGGACTGGGATGCGCTGTTCTACCTTTACGAAGTTGCCCGCCGAGTTATTTTGTGGAATAAGTGAATAGGAAGCTCCGGTAGCATCCGAAATAGAAGCAATACGTCCCTCAAATTTCACATCAGGGATGGCGTCTACTCTTACTTCTACCAGCTGGTTTCTCTTCATGTCGGTAGTCTGAGTTTCCTTGTAGTTGTCAATGACCCATTTCTCCGTACCGTCTACCAGAGTAACCAAGGCTTGTCCAGGCTGAACTAACTCTCCTTCATGAATGTTTTTTCGTCCGGTTACCCGTCTGTAGTAGCCAGAATCACTGTATAAGAGAGGTTCAGTTTGGCCAGGTTGAGCGAGCCTCTGCCAGTTTGATGGCCGACTCATTCTGTTCCAGTCGCTGGGTTTGCTCCTGTTTCTGGAGTAAAGTCGATTGTTTCTGGCGCAACAGCTGTTCATAGCGTGCCTGTGTCGCTTCATAATCCGTTTTTACCCGGTCGAATTGCTGGGGAGTAACGGCTTCTTCTTTCAGCAATTCCTGATAACGTTTGTAATCCGTCTGTGCATTTTACAGGCGGATTCGCTGTTCATCAATAGCTGCATCCGTTACGAGGATGTTGTTCTGTGTGGTGTTGATAGTGGTATGCATGGCACTCTTTCCAGCCAGTGCATTGCGATAGTCGGCTTCGGCCTGTGCCACTTTCAAACGATACTCCGTATCTTCTATGATGGCCAGGGTATCTCCTTTTTTCACTGTCTGGTATTCCTCAAAGCAGATTTTCTTGATGAAGCCTTGCACCCGTGTGCTGACTGGGGTCAGGTGTTGTTTCACCTGGGCATTGTCTGTATATTCCACATTACCTAAATGGATAAATTTGCCGCAAACCCAGCTGATACCGGCTACGAGGACCAGCAGTATAAAGAAATTAGAAATAGCTCTTTTTTTGTTTCGCATCATATATTTTTTCGTTTTTGTGTAAATATGCATTTCATTAAAGTGTTCCCGTAATTTTTTTCAGCAGGTAATATTGATATAATATACCTATCTGGTAGTTGGCCAGCTGCAATTCCATATCCAGCTGCATGTTGCTGGCATCCAGCATATCGGTAATCAGTGACAGACCGTTCAGGTAACGTTGCCGCACGATGCGGAAGTTTTCATGTGCCAGCTGTACGCTTTTTTGCTGGGTATGCAGTCTTACGTAAGCTTCATTCAGGTTTACGTACGCTTCGTGCACTTTGTTCTTTATTTCTTCCTTGACCAGCTGGTAGTTCTTTTCTGCTTTTTAGGTAGCTATCCGTGCCTGTTTCAGTTTCTTCTTGCTCTTGAACAAAGCATCCAGGTTGAACGAGATACCTACTCCGGCAAACCAGTAGTTGAAGTTGTTGTTCAATGGTGGAACTTCTATCAGAATCGGCCCATTAAACTCATTAGTTGCCGTCAGGCTGATGTGAGGCCTGCGTTCAGAACGAATTAGGTTTTGCCACTCCCAACCATTTCAATCGTGTGTTCCGCCAGATTACGGGCGTATCACCTAATGCTTTTGTAAAAAATGACTGAGTCCCTTTCTCTGCCTGAAACAGGACAAAAGAAAAGGACCCAGCAATGAGTATAAATTAAATCAGCTTATACGTAAGTTTCCAGGAAAGATACTTCTCCTTCCGGTACAACTTCCAGGTTCTGGGTAGTAGCCGGGAACAATACAGATTCACCTGCTTTTACGCTGATGCGGTTGCCTTCGTTGTCAGTAACGGTGCAGGCTCCCTTCATGCAGATGTAAATAACAAACGAATCCAGTTCGCTGTAGTCCATGTTCATGGCTTCTGTCAGGTTGTAAACAGAAGTAGTGAAGTACGGACAGCTTACCAGTTCCACCGGTTCGTCTTTACGCGGTTCATAGTGCGTACGATAATCATCAGATACAGTATAGTCGATGGCATCTTTTGAGAGTTCCGTATGCAGTTCGCGCAAGTTACCGTTCTTGTCTCTACGGTTGAAGTCATAAATACGGTAAGTGATGTTGGAAGTCTGCTGTATTTCTGCCAGGAAGCATCCGGCTCCGATGCTGTGGATACGTCCTGCCGGCAAGAAGAATACATCGCCCGGCTGTACGTCATATTTGTCGAGGGCATCGCAAATCGTATTGTTTTCAATCATGTCGGCATATTCCTGCGGAGTAATCTGTTTTTTCAGACCTGAATACAGGTGTGCCTGTCCACCGGTATTGTCGATGATATACCACATTTCTGTTTTACCCATAGACTGGTGGCGTTTCATGGCCAGTTCATCGTCAGGGTGTACCTGAATAGACAAATCCTGCTTGGCGTCAATAAACTTGATAAGCAAAGGGAACTTGCCCTGGAATCGCTTGTAGTTTTCTTCTCCCACCAGCTTTCCTTTATATTCTTCCATCAGCTGAGTCAGGTTCTTGCCGGCATCTGCACCTTCTGCTACTACAGATTCGTCGCCCGGTACATCTGAGATTTCCCAGCTTTCTCCCACTTGTTCCTGCTGACAGTCTAATTGTTTGAAAGGAATAATACGTTCTCCTCCCCAAAGGGTCGATTTTAAAATAGGTTTGAATTTCAAAGGATACATAATCTTATTTATTTTGGTCTGTACAAAAATAGGAAAAACTATGATTATACCTTATATAATTGGGTGAGAAAAAAAAGATATGAAGTATTCTTTTGATTTCTCAAATCAGAAATACAAACGTAATCTTCGTGTAAATGAAATGTACATCCCATGCAGTTCTGCTGTAACATAAACACTCCATCTTTGCAACGGAAAAAAGAAATGCATGAATAGATTATGAGATTAGGTTTTAAGGAGATTGTTTTTGTTTCAGGTTTCTTTGCTTGTTCTACTATGCCGATGGTAGCAGAGACTATAAAAGGTACCATTGTAGACAAGCAGACTAAAGAACCATTGACGGGAGCTACCGTACAAGTGCTTGGAAGTACAGTAGGGGCTGTAGCCGATCTTGACGGAAATTATATTTTGGATGTCCCCGGTGGAGTATATGACCTTGTGGTGAAATACGTGGGATACACCGACATTAAGGCTGGGGCTGTAAAAGCCAAAGGTAAAGATGTGGTGCTGAACTTTGAGATGGAAAGCGATGCACAGGCTTTGAGCGAAGTCTCCGTTGTAGCACGTAAAAACCTGGAAGGTGAACGTACGTTGAGCATGGAACGTCAGAAAGCCACTGTAGCCATTGAAAACCTTGGGGCGAAAGAAATGAGCGTGAAAGGCATCAGTAATGTACAGGAAGGCGTGAAGAAGATAACCGGTATCTCGATTGCCAGTGCAGGACAGCTGATTGTGCGCGGATTGGGCGACCGTTATAGTACGACTACTTTGAACGGACTGCCGATTGCTTCCCCGAATCCAGATAACAAACTGATTCCATTGGATTTGTTTCCTTCAAGTACGGTACGGAACATTACGGTAAGTAAGGTATATGAAGCTGGAACTTTTGCAGATTATTCAGGAGCACACATCGATATCAGTACCAAAGAAAATACCGGAAAAGACTTTTTCTCCATCGGTTTCAATACAGGAGGCCGGTTCAATACAATTTTCCAGGATTTCTATAAAATGGATCAGCAGTATTCCTTGTTCCGTAATCCGGGCATTAATCAGAAGTACATTGACATGTCTAAGGCGGACTTTTCTACTGCCATTACGAAGGAAAATCCTTTTCATACAACCTTCGATGTGAATAAGAGTACAAGTCTTCCGGAATTTGGCGGTAATATAGCCGGTGGAAAGAACTGGGATGTAAATGGACAGAATCTGAGTCTGTTGGCCGCGTTGAGTGCAAGCAATACCAATGAAACCACAAAAGATGCTTTTTATCGTACACTTGAGGCCGGAGGTACTACCCTCGACCGGTTTGACTACGACAGTTACCGTCAGGAACTGAAACTGGCAGGACTTGGTAACCTGGCTTATACACTTAGAGAGGCCGACCGTATTGGGTATACCTTTTTCTATGCACGTAATGCGGAGAATACCTACATGTTGCGACAAGGAGAAGACTATGAAGACAATGAACTGATAGGTAATAACTCTGTAACCCACATTTATACACTTCAAAATCATCAGTTGAACGGACACCATGAGTTTGGAAAGCAGTGGGACTTGAACTGGAGCGGTTCGTACAGCAAGACTTCCAGTGAAGAACCAGACCGCAGACAGGTGATGTTTGAAAAGGCAGGAAACTCTCTGGAACTGTTCGACCTGAACAAGCAGGAGAATATGCGTTATTTCGGCTCGCTGAATGAAGAAGAATGGGTGGGCGATTTGCGAAGTTCTTATCGCTATGGAGACAATAACCTGATACGTATGGGAGCTACTTATAAAGACAAGAGCCGTACGTTCCGTTCTACACGTTTCTACTATGATGTAAGCCGTTTCAATCCTGAAATAGAGGATATTTACCAGAGTTCCGGCTTTATGGGGTATGACCATATTGCCAATGGAGACATTTCTATAATCCGTGACCAGCAGCCGAAAGACCAGTATGATGCCGGACATTCCATTTATGCCGGATTTATTGATGCGGAATATTACCCGACAGCCAATTTCCTGGTGAACATAGGAGTACGTTATGAATACAGCCACCAGTGGGTAAATTATGCGACTGATGGAGGTGAAGCCAAACGGAATGAGGTAAACTGCCATGATTTCTTCCCGGCATTAAACTTGAAATATACCGTGAACGATGCCAACAGTCTGCGCTTCTCGTTCTCACGTACGGTAACTCGTCCGTCATTTATCGAAATGGCTCCTTTCCTCTATCAGGAATCGTATGGAGCAGCCATGATCCGAGGTAATGCAGAATTGAAGAACGGATATAACTACAATATCGACTTACGTTACGAACGCTTCGACCAGCAGAACAGCAACAATATGTTCTCTATTACGGGTTATGCAAAAATCCTGGAAGACCCGATTGAACGTACACAGACCTTGTCGGGTGGTGCGGCTGTTCACTCTTTCCAGAATGCAGATACGGGTGTGGCTGCCGGAGTGGAAGTGGAATTCCGCAGAGAACTGTTCCGCGACTTCCGCGTAGGAGCCAACGCTTCTTACATGTACACCAACGTACAATTGCCGGAAGGTGGAGCCTATACCAACGCACAGCGTTCCCTGCAGGGAGCTTCTCCTTATCTGGTGAATGCGGATATCAGCTATGCTCCTAAGTTTAAGAACGATACACAGCTGACTGCTACACTGCTCTATAACCTGCAAGGACCACGCATTCATGCGGTAGGTATTTCCGGATTGGGCGACGTGAAACAGGAGGATTTGCATACGCTGGATTTCGTAGCCACTTACAAACTGAATGACCACTGGAACTTTAAGTTGCAGATGACTGACTTGCTGAATCAGGACATCGTCTTCAAGCAGGAAGTGAAAGACGGCAGAAAGCTGGAAGTGGAACGCTACGGAAGAGGAACTACTTTTGAATTAGGTTTTAGCTATACATTATAAAAATTCATAAAGGAAAAAATTTGAACACTATTCTAAACTTTTTATTAACGAGAAAAGTATGAAAACAATGAACTTGAAATTTATGTCGATGGCTGCAATCGCTGCTATGACTTTGTGTACTGCTTGTAGTGAAGATGACAACACTCCGAATCCGGAACCTCCTGTTGCAGATGCGTATTCTTCTGAGTTGTTCTTGGCTACAGCAAACAATAACGCAATCAATTATAATTTCAGCAATACATTTACAAACAAATTTGTCGGTACGATTGACGGTGGAGCCGACGTGACGAAGGTAGATAATTTCTTTGAAGCAGCTGCTTATCGTGGTGCAGTTCCGGCTAATAATGACTGGACAGCCGGATGGATTCGTACAAGCGGCAACGGTGATGAAACAAGTGCCAATGCTGAAGAAATTCTGCAAGGCGAACTGACTGCCAATAAAACTTTATTGAAGAATAAAGTATATGCACTTAGCGGTGAATATATTGTGAAGACTGGCGCTACACTGACTATTGAAGAAGGTGTGAAAATTGTTGCCATGACCGACGATGAGTCTGTAGACTATATCTTGGTACAGCAGGGTGCTAAGATTGAGGCTGTAGGAACAAAAGAAAATCCGATCATCATGACCTCAGACAAAAAGGAGTCTGGTGCATGGGGCGGTTTGCACATCTGCGGTAAAGCTCATACCAATGCAGAAGGTGGTACCGGTAAATCAGAAATCGGTGATGCAGCTTATGGAGGTTCTGCTGACAATGATAACTCTGGTACGCTGAAATATATTCGTCTGGAAAATACGGGATATGCATTGGACTCTGAACATGAAGCAAATGGTATTTCTTTCTATGGCGTAGGTAACGGTACTACAGTAGAATACGTACAGGCTTACAATGGTTCTGACGACGGTTTTGAATTCTTTGGTGGTAGCGTTGACGTGAAACACATGGTAGTTACCAACTGTAGTGATGACTCTTTCGACTGGACTGAAGGATGGAACGGACGCGGCCAGTTCCTGGTGGCTTATCAGGAAGCAAAGGAAACACTCGGATTTGATTGCGACTGTTTGATGGAATGCGATAACAACGGTAAGAACTTTGCAGCCACTCCGGTAGCTTGTCCTACTTTGGCTAACTTGACCTTGATTGGTAACGGCGGTGAGAAACAGGGTGTTCGCTTGCGTGCCGGTACACAAGTGAAGATGTACAATGCCCTGATTTCTGGTAAAGGAAAATGCTTGACAACTGAAACTACAGAAACAGAAAAGGCATTGGTAGACGGTACTTCAGTATTGAACTACGTAACTTTGGCTACGGATATTGAATGTAACGGTGCTGAAGAATAAGAAATAGATTTCATTTGATTGATGGCGGTCTGTCGGGAGAAATGGCTCGGCAGACCGCTCCTTTTTATTGGAGAATGAAATGCATTTTTCCGTCTTCTTCTCCGTGATAGGAAAATCCTTCCCATTCAAAGTCTTTCAGTTGTTCCGGATGTGCTATCCGGTTTTTCAGGATGAAACGGGTCATCTCGCCCCGACACATCTTGGCGTAGATAACTACCGTGGTAGGTTTCCCGTTTTTCAGGGTGTAGAACTCGGGTGTAATGACCTGTACTTCCCGACAGACTTTTTCCCAGTCGAACAAGTCTTTCATTTCACCACTGGCCAGGTTGACAAGAATGCCTCCTTGTTGCCGGATGGCATCAATGAAATAGTCTGTCAGTAAAGGACGCCAGTATTCAAACATGGTTTTCCGCTCGTGTTCCGGTAAGCGTACACTGCCTTCCAAGCGGTAATTCTGAATACTGTCCAGCGGGCGGAGTAATCCGTATAAGAAAGAGGTAATCAACAAATGTTGCTGGGCATACCGAAAGTCTTCTGCGGTAAAGTCAGCCGGATGGATGCGCTTGAACACGATGCCTGTGTAGGCTAGGAGCGCTGGTAGGGCAGGAGTCTCCGGTGAAAGGAACTCGTGGTAGCGCAGGTAATTTTCGGTTGCTAACTTCGGATTCACTTTCAGCATCTGGGCCAGTTCTTCGGCAGTAAACTGGGTCATGTACAAGGCGTTTTCGCGGGCCTCTTTCAAAAAATGAGGGGTACTGGTTTCTGGATATGGAGTTTTGCTACGTGCGGTCATGGTTTTGGCACACGAGATAAATGTCATCATACGCGCTCTTGTTTTTCGTTAAAACTATTTACAAAGATAGACTCCTTGGTGGATTTTCCAGCGGTTTGCGGTATATTTGTCAGGGTTTAACATTTTATAGAAAGGAAAGAACAATGAAAAATTTACGGATTTGGAGCCTTTTGTGTCTGATTTGGATGGGTGTACTGGCTGCTTCTGCACAAGACACCGGGAAAGAAAAAATCAGTTTGGGTGATGCCATGCCTGCCATTACCCTGAATTCGGAGATATACGGTAAAGTAACACCAGCCGACCTGAAGGGAAAAGTGGTGCTGGTCAGTTTGTTTGCTACGTGGTGCGGTCCTTGTCAGATAGAACTGGCAGAAGTTCAGAAGACCTTGTGGCCGAAATACAAGGATAACAAGGACTTCAAGTTGTTAGTTATCGGCCGGGAGCATACGGATGCAGAACTGAAAAAATACAATGAACGGAAGAAGTTCAGTTTCCCGCTCTATCCGGATCCTAAACGGGAAGTCTTCTCTCTTTTTGCCGACCAGACAATCCCCAGAGCATATCTGTTCGGAAAAGACGGTAAGCTGATTCATGCTTCCATAGGTTATACAAAGGCTGAATTTCAAGAACTTATGGCTGATATAGAAGCCGCTTTGAAATAAGAAAAAGGTACATGAAAAAAACGTCCTTGTGTTTTCCCTTAAACACAAGGACGTTTTAGTTAAAACGCAAGTGCATTTTACATCAAGTGCACTTGCGTTTTAATTTAAACGTCAAAGCGTTTTGTTTCATGCGCTTTGACGTTCTTATTTTCTACCTTTGGTATAC
>NZ_JBBKBF010000017.1:0-58221 GCF_037892625.1 Phocaeicola sp. ICN-14070
CACATTTCCTAAGTAATGCAATGCCACTTAAATAACTAAAGGTTGCCTATCTAATGCATTCGCATGTACATAGGCAACCTTTGATGTATCTTTTTATTTTAAGAAGAAATAGTATCTTGTTTAATAAACCCCAGCAAAAATCCATTTCTTAAATAAGACAAAAACACCCAGTTTTACATTCTTGGGTGTAAAACTGGGTGTTTATTTTGCAATTTGCTGATTTTCAGCGTTTATTGCGGAGAGACAGGGATTCGAACCCCGGGTACCTCGCGGTACAACGGTTTTCAAGACCGCCGCAATCGACCACTCTGCCACCTCTCCAGAACTCTTCGTGAGAGTTGCCTTGTTTTTCAAAGGCGATGCAAAGGTACGCATTATTTTGAAATCTGCAAATATTTACCGCCTTTTTTGATTATTTTTTTTCATTGTCGTACCTTTGCAAGCAGAAAAAACGAAACAAACTAATCATGATATACCCTCATAATTTCGAACAGAAAATAGGATTCGACCAGATACGACAATTGCTGAAAGGTAAATGCCTGAGCACACTAGGTGAAGAGCGAGTGGACGAAATGACCTTTTCGGACAATTACGATGAAATAAACCAACGGCTGGAGCAAGTGGTTGAATTTGTACGGATTACGCAGGAAGAGGAAGATTTTCCGGCACAATATTTCTTTGATGTACGTCCTTCTCTGAAACGCATCCGGGTGGAAGGTATGTATATGGACGAACAAGAGCTGTTCGACCTTCGCCGTTCACTGGAAACCATCCGTGACATTGTACGATTCCTTCAGCAATCCGACGAAGAAGAGGAAACGGAAAATTCTCCTTATCCTGCCCTGCGTGAACTGGCGGGAGATATTTTAGTATTCCCCCAGCTTATCGCACGTATCGACAGCATCTTGGACAAGTTCGGAAAGATAAAGGACAATGCTTCTGCGGAACTTCTGCGTATCCGACGGGAACTCTCGGCTACCACGGGAAGCATTTCACGCAGTCTAAACAGCATTCTCCGTGCTGCACAATCGGAAGGGTATGTAGACAAGGATGTTACTCCCACCATGCGCGACGGACGTCTGGTCATCCCGGTTGCTCCGGGCATGAAGCGCAAAATCAGAGGTATTGTACACGATGAATCAGCCACCGGAAAGACGGTTTTCATCGAGCCGGCAGAAGTGGTGGAAGCCAATAACCGCATCCGGGAGTTGGAAGGAGAAGAACGCCGCGAAATCATCCGCATCCTGACGGAATTCTCGGCTACGGTACGCCCGCAAGTTCCTGCCTTACTCTCTTCGTACGAGTTTTTGGCTGAAATCGATTTCATCCGTGCCAAAGCTTTGTTCGGTATAGATATAAAAGGATTGAAACCCTCATTTGAGAACCAGCAGATTGTAGACTGGTTTCAGGCTGTGCATCCGCTTCTGCAAATGTCACTGGCCAAGCATGACAAGAAAGTAGTGCCGCTGGACATTATCCTGACACGCGACAAGCGCATCCTGCTTATTTCCGGACCAAACGCAGGTGGTAAATCTGTCTGCCTGAAAACCGTGGGACTGCTGCAATACATGCTGCAATGTGGTATGTTAGTATCCATGCATGAACGGAGCCACGCCGGTATCTTCAGCCACATATTTATTGATATTGGCGACGAACAGAGTATTGAAGACGACCTGAGTACCTATTCTTCGCATCTGACTAACATGAAGATGATGCTGAAATCATGCAACGGCGAAAGTCTCATCCTTATCGATGAGTTCGGAGGAGGTACGGAGCCACAAATTGGCGGTGCCATTGCCGAAGCCGTACTGAAACGCTTCAACTTAAAAGGTACGTTCGGCGTGATTACCACTCACTACCAGAACCTGAAGCATTTTGCCGAAGATCACGAAGGAGTTGTGAACGGAGCCATGCTATACGACCGCCACGAGATGCGGGCACTGTTCCAGTTGCAGATTGGTAATCCGGGAAGTTCGTTTGCCGTAGAGATTGCCCGTAAAATCGGTTTGCCGGAAGAGGTTATTGCTGACGCATCGGAAATTGTGGGAAGCGAATACATCCAGAGCGACAAATACCTGCAAGACATTGTGCGCGACAAGCGTTACTGGGAAACCAAGCGTCAGAACATACGCAAGCGAGAAAAACAGATGGAAGATACCATCGCCCGTTACGAACAGGAAATACAGGAGCTGGAACGCAGCCGCAAGGAAATCCTGAAGAAAGCCAAAGAAGAAGCAGAACGGTTGTTGCAAGAATCGAATGCCAAAATCGAAAATACCATTCGTACCATCAAGGAAGCGCAGGCTGAAAAGGAACGTACCCGCACGGCACGTCAGGAACTGACCGACTTCAAGCAGCAGGTAGAGAACCTGGAAAAGGCGGCTTTGGAAGAGAAAATCGCGCGCAAGATGGAAAAACTCCGCGAAAAGCAGGAGCGCAAAAAAGACAAGAAAGCGAAACAAGCCAATGCTCCTGAAACTCCGGTTGCTCCTAAGGTACGTCCTATTGAAGCGGGAGACTATGTGCGCATCAAAGGACAGACCAGTGTGGGACAAGTCATGGAAATCAGCGGAAAGAATGCCGTGGTCATGTTCGGACTGATGAAAACCAACGTGAAAGTCGACCGTCTGGAACGGACGGATGCACCGAAGGCTGCTCCGTTATCCAGCAAGGCGACCTTTGTCAGCAGCGAAACCCAAGACCGGATGTACGAAAAGAAACTGAATTTCAAGCAAGACATCGATGTCAGAGGTATGCGTGGAGACGAAGCCATACAGGCAGTCACCTATTTCATCGATGACGCTATCTTGGTAGGAGTCAGCCGCGTACGCATCCTGCACGGTACGGGTACAGGTATTCTGCGCACCCTCATCCGGCAATACTTGGCTACCGTGCCGGGAGTAGCCCATTTCCAGGATGAACACGTACAGTTTGGCGGCGCAGGCATCACCGTGGTGGATTTAAAATAAACCCTACGGGATTTCTGCACATATATGCGATTATTGCGTATCTTTGCAGAAAACTTACACCTATTTTTTAGTATGAAATCAATCAGAGAATTATATCGCATCGGCACGGGGCCATCCAGCAGCCATACCATGGGGCCCCGCAAAGCTGCCGAACAATTTCTTGCTCGTAATCCAGAGGCTGCCTCATTCGAAGTAACTCTGTATGGCAGTCTGGCTGCCACAGGACGTGGCCACATGACCGATGTAGCTATTTTGGATACCCTGCAACCTCACGCTCCCGTAGAAATTCTCTGGAAACCACATATTTTCTTCCCTTTCCACCCGAACGGAATGACTTTCAAGGCTTTCGATGCACAGAAGAAAAAGCTGGATGAATGGACCGTATTCAGTGTAGGAGGTGGTGCACTGGCCGAAGAAGGACACGACCGCACAGCCACCAACGATATTTACAACATGAATACCATGAGCCAGATTTTGTACTGGTGCGAACACACCGGACGCAGCTACTGGGAATACGTGGAGCAATGTGAAGGCCCGGAGATATGGGATTTTCTGGCAGAGGTGTGGGAGACCATGAAAGCCGCCATCCATCGCGGACTGGATGCCGAAGGGGTATTGCCCGGACCATTGAATCTGCGCCGCAAGGCATCGGCTTATTACATTCGCTCGAAAGGCTATAAAGACTCTCTTCGCTCACGCGGACTGGTATTCGCATACGCACTGGCTGTCAGTGAGGAAAATGCTTCCGGAGGAAAAATTGTCACTGCACCCACTTGTGGAGCCTGCGGAGTGGTTCCGGCTGTCTTGTATCACCTGCAGAAAAGCCGTGACTTCAGCGACGCACGTATCTTGCGAGCATTAGCAACTGCCGGACTGGTGGGAAATATCGTAAAGCACAATGCTTCTATTTCGGGAGCTGAAGCCGGATGTCAAGCCGAAGTGGGAGTAGCTTGTTCCATGGCATCTGCGGCAGCCAGCCAGCTATTCGGAGGCAGTCCGGCCCAGATAGAATATGCAGCCGAGATGGGACTGGAACATCACTTGGGTATGACATGCGATCCGGTATGCGGACTGGTACAAATTCCTTGTATAGAGCGTAATGCGTATGCTGCCGCACGTGCACTCGATGCGAATATCTATTCAGCCTTTACCGACGGCCATCACCGGGTGTCATTCGACAAGGTAGTAGAGGTTATGAAGCAGACCGGACACGACCTCCCATCCTTGTACAAGGAAACGAGTGAAGGAGGACTTGCCAAGAACTATCAACCCATGGAATAAAAGGGTAAAAGAAACGTAAGGACGCTTTCTCAAAAACGCCTTTACGTTTTATCTTAAACGCCCTTGCGTTTGAACCAAAACGTACTTGCGTTTTACTTAAAACGCACTTACGTTTTTAGCTAAACGCAAAGGCGTTTTTTCGGGACGGTAAATCGTATCATTTTTCTACTTTCTCACCTCAAAAACACTGTTGGAAATGACTTTCACCTGTCACTATGATTCTCCGTTGGGAGGAATCACGCTGGCTGCCACGGAAATCGGACTTTGCGGCCTCTGGTTCGACGGACAAAAATATTTCGGTCACGGACTGAAAGAAGAAGCCATGACGAAGGAAACTCCGTTGCTGCTTCAAACACGGCAATGGCTCGATGTTTATTTCTCCGGCCAACAACCCGATTTCTGCCCTCCCCTGCAACCTTCCGGCACTCATTTTCAGCAGACCGTCTGGCAAATCTTATCCACCATTCCTTACGGAGAAACCCGTACCTACAAAGATATAGCCATGGAAACCGCCCGCCGTTTAGGACGGCCTCACATGGCAGCACAAGCTGTAGGCAATGCCATCGGACACAATCCCATCAGCATCCTGATTCCCTGCCACCGCATAGTAGGAAGCAATGGAAGCCTGACCGGATACGCCGGCGGCATCTCGCGCAAGCAGTCACTTTTAGATATAGAACATATACCTTATTATATAAAGTAAAATCGTATGAAATCTTACCAAGCCTACTTATTTGACTTTGACTATACCTTGGCCAATTCTTCCAAGGGAATTGTGATGTGCTACAGAAATGTACTCGAACGCCATGGATTCCATCAGGTGGACGACCTTTCTATCAAACGTACCATCGGAAAGACACTGGTTGATTCCTTTTCCATCATGACCGGAATAACCGATGCAGACACGCTGGAGACATTCCGGAAAGAATATGTCAAGGAAGCCGACCAGCACATGACGGCCAATACCATACTTTTCCCTGAAACGGAAGAAGTGCTACGCGCCCTGAAAGCCAATGGAGCCCGTATCGGCATCATCTCCACCAAGTACCGCTACCGCATCATGGAGCTGATGGGGAAAATATTCCCCGAAGGATTCATTGACATCATCGTAGGAGGAGAAGACGTGAAAGAAGCCAAGCCCTCACCCGAAGGTCTGCTGCAGGCCGCTTCCCGCCTGAACTGCCCGAAAGAGCAGATTCTCTACCTCGGCGACAGTACCGTCGATGCGGAAACCGCCCAAAATGCAGGAGTTGACTTTGCCGGTATCCTTCACGGAATGACCACTCGCGAAGAGCTGGCAGCCTATCCGCATACAGCCATTTTCCCCGATTTACTTCCACTGATAAAAAAATAGGAAATATATCCGTTTTTTTCAGATAAATAGTTGGTTATGTAAATATAAAGCCGTAAATTTGCAGCCGATTTTAGTCCGTGTAGGTAAAAAAGTAGCTACAGAGAACAGCTCACCTTACGGAGGAAACCCGTTTAATATTTATTTAAAAATGTACGTAATCGTAGAAATTAACGGTCAGCAGTTCAAAGCAGAAGAAGGCAAGAAACTGTTCGTTCACCACATTCAGAATGCTGAAAACGGTGCAACTGTTGAATTTGACAAAGTCTTGTTGGTTGACAACAACGGTACTGTAACTGTAGGTGCTCCTACTGTAGACGGTGCAAAAGTGGTTTGCGAAGTAGCTTCTCACTTGGTAAAAGGTGACAAGGTATTGGTATTCCACAAGAAGAGAAGAAAAGGTTACAAGAAACTGAACGGTCATCGCCAGCAGTTTACTGAATTGACAATCAAACAAGTTATTGCTTAATCATTAAAAACGTAGAAGAAAATGGCACATAAGAAAGGTGTAGGTAGTTCTAAGAACGGCCGTGAATCAGCTAGTAAGAGATTAGGCGTAAAGATATTCGGTGGTTCAGCTTGCAAAGCTGGTAACATCATTGTTCGTCAAAGAGGAACAGTTCACAACCCGGGTGAAAACGTAGGTATGGGTAGTGACCACACTCTTTACGCATTGGTAGATGGTACTGTATGTTTCAAGAAAGGTCGCGAAGACAGAAGCTATGTTTCTGTAATTCCTTGCGCTGAAGCATAATCTACTGAAAACGAATTTTGAAAAGAGGCTGTCTCAAAATAGAATTGCAAAAGTAAAAATATTACAGATTGAAACTTAGAAATAAAAAATCTCCTGTTTCAGCCTTAGTTTACTCTAATGATATGGCTAAAAGCAGGAGATTTTTATACTATAACTTATAAATTATAAGTATATCTGTCCAATTTCTCTATTTTGAGACAGCCTCTTTTTGTTTTCCATCCCCTCTCTTCACGAAGAAGACATAGAAATATCATAAATTTCCCCGTACGAATATGAAAACAAACCGTCTGATTCTCTTATTATTCATCCTATTTCCAGCCTATGTATTGGCCGGCAATCGCTTTCAAGAACTATACACCAATATCCATCAGTTTATCTCACAGCAAAAAGCTGAAGTGGGAGTAGCCATCATTGCAGACGGAAAAGATACTGTCACCATAGAGAACAACCGACGCTACCCGTTGATGAGCGTATTCAAATTACATCAGGCACTGGCTGTGGGAGATTACTGTAAAAGACATCAGCTCTCCTTTGATACCTTGCTTACCGTAGACAGCACAGACCTGCAGCCCAATACTTACAGTCCGCTAAGAGACCGGTACCCTCACGGAGGAAAGTTTTCACTTAAGCAATTAATGGAATACACCCTCCACTTAAGCGACAATAATGCATGCGACATCCTGTTCAAATTTACCGGAGGTCCTGCGGTGACCGACCGTTATATCCGTAGTTTGGGAATCAACGATTTTTCTATCCAATACACAGAAGACGACATGCACCAGGACCTGAACCTTGGCTATGAAAACTGGAGCACTCCGCTGGCTACCGCAGAAGTCATCGAGGCTCTACTTACCCGGACTTTATTCGACAAACCTCATCAGGAATTCATCAAAGAAGCCCTTGTCACCTGTCAGACTGGAACAAGCAGAATAGTCCACCCTCTACAAGACAAGCAGGTCACCGTAGGGCATAAAACCGGTACTGGCGACCGCAACGCATCGGGACAACTCATTGCCATTAACGATGCCGGATTTGTACAGTTCCCTAATGGTCACCGTTATACCCTCGTTGTTTTTGTCAAAGACTCACAGGAAAGCATGGAGGATACGGAAGCCATTATCGCACAAATTTCTGAAATGGTTTATCAGGCCTTGTCTAACCCCTGATAAACTCCTCTCACCAGCTGACAAGCCGTTTTCAAGTCAAGAGCCCCGGTATTCAGCATCAAATCATACCGATGAGGTTCTCCCCATTTCTCTCCCGTATAGTATTCATAGTGATGAATGCGGTTGCGATTCACCCGCTTGATTTCCGTTTCAGCACTTTCTTTCGCAATACCGTATTCGCTCACGCAACGGGTCACAGAATGAGACAAATCGGAATAACAGAACAGTTTCAGCACCTTCGGATAGTCTTTCAATACAAAGTCGGCACAGCGTCCCACAATGATACAAGATTCCTTTGCGGCCAGTTCCTGAATAATCTTACTTTCCGACACAAATAATACATCGTCTGAAGAAAGGCTGGATTCCAATGGCTGCTCACTATTTTTTGAAAGAATGCACTTCAACCAGAAGGAAGGAATGGACTGCTCGTTTTTCACAATATACTGTTCATCCATCCCGCTCCGCTGGGCTGCCATACGTATGAATTCTTTATCATAAAGTTTGATGCCCAATTCTTTGGAAAGCATTTCACCCAGCAGATGCCCTCCACTGCCATATTCACGCGCTATAGTAATAACCACATGTTGCCCTTGTGAAAAATCCGGTACGTTCCGCACAGAAGCATCTGTAATCCATTTATCTAGGAAACGGTAATACGGACTTACAAAATGCACAATCGGACCGACTACCAAGGCAGAAATCACAGTTCCTTCACGCACTCCGTACACCCCCGACATAAAAGCAAGTGATAACAAGCAAGCAATAGCTACCAATGTCACGTCAAATCCGAGTTTTATATAACCGAACTCTCCGCGAAACCGACGGGTAATGACCTTTACAAAATATTCTCCGGCCATCATCGCGGCATTGGCCTTTACCTCAAGTGCAATTCCTACAGCTAAAATCACACATCCAATCAATAAGGCCACAATCATATACACATATTCTACGGGATTGAGCCAGAAAAGAATATAATGCATACAAAGGTCAATAAACATACCAAAGCTGAAAGAGATAGGAATCTGCAGAAGATACATGCGCAAATCAGATTTCAAATCTTCACGTGTCATTAAGAACAATTCCAGTATCACAAAAAGAAGATTCAACAGGATGGTCCACTGACCAATGGTAAAGGGAGTGAACATACTCAATACGTAAGTCACACTCGTAATAGGCGAAGTACCTAATGCAGCTTTGGTAATGAAGGCAATTCCCAGTGCATTAACAAACAAAGATACGCAAAACAGCAGGTAGCGCCGGCACATAAATTTATTCATACTTGTTCTCTTTATCAAAAGTGCCGCAAAGTTCCCTTATTTTTTTCATTCCTTATTCATAAAAGGAAGACTAATTTTGGTCAAAAACGAAACAACTCTTAATTTTATCCACAAAAATAAATACGATGAATCCGACTCTACTTGAAATCATACAAACACATGGCAACGGAACTGAAAGCACATGCTACTGCGAACTTACCTCCTCATCGGTTCCTACCGGAAAAGCCGAATTGAAAGAAGGATTTTTCTTTCTTCTCGTCACAAACGGAACAGCCCAACTGGCAGATGAATATCAGACTTACGAACTTCAACCTGCACATTTAGTTACACTTACCCCCAGCACAAAATGCATGATTCAGGCTACGAGTTCTCACTTCCAGTCCATGCTCCTCTATCTGAAACCAACTTTCTTTGATAGCTTACCCGACGGACAGCCACTATATGAACAACTGGCACACTACTTGGGACACTATCAGCTACCGGTATTCTTATTGGAAAACGAACAAGCTACTTACCTGCAAAAAATCTTCGCCCTATTTGCACCATGCAGAAAAAATGCAGCCAACTATTACGACAGTATTCTGAACCACTTATGCAGTTTCTGTCTTCTACAGATAGCTGATATATTGACTCAAACCCGCCATGAAGTTCCGGATTATGCACGACGCTCCACAGATATTTTCAGGCTATTCAAAAAAACGTTGATGGAAAATTATCGCCAGCACCATGACATAGGGTTTTATGCAGAAAGTCTGCACATCTCAACCACCTACCTTTCGCGCATCGTAAAACACATCACCGGACATACGGTCCGCTTTCACATCAGCGAACTGCTCTGTGCCGACGCACGTAAGTTGTTGGAATGTACAAACCTGGATATTAAAGAAATTGCAGAAAAGTTAGGATTCTCTGACCAGTCTGTCTTTGGCAAATTTTTCGTAAAGAAGACAGGGCTTTCTCCCATGAAATTCCGCACACAGCGAGAAAGAGACAAAAAGAATTATCCTTTTCCCGATGCTGAAGGTTCGTAAGTCCATCCACAGTCATTATGATATACCATCAGACGGCTTATACCTCCATCGACCGTAATATTTTCTCCATTGATAAATGAATTGCGCTCATCACAAAGAAAATCCACCACACGGGCAATATCGGCAGGCTCTCCCACCCTGCCTGACGGATGCTGGGCGGTATCTCCCGTACTATAGACTGCTTCATAATGCGCTTCTTCATGATAGGCACCGGTATCAATCCATCCGGGAGCTACCGAATTTACACGCGCTATGCCCGACAAACTAACGGCCAAAGCATGAGTCAGCGCAGTAATTCCTCCTTTGGCTGCCGTATAGCTCTCCGTATCCGGCTGCGATTGAAAAGCACGCGTAGACGAAATGTTTACAATCGCTCCCATCCCTTGAAAATGGTCTTTGAACAACCGGGCCAGCATATAAGGTGCCACTACTCCCACACGCTGCACATACAGAAAATCTTCATACTCACAGTCAGAAAGGATACCTCCCCGCATCAGACAAGCATTATTAATCAAGCAATGTATGCCTTCCGGATGTTCACGAAGCACCAAAGCTGCAAATTCCTCTAATGCCTGTTTTTCTGCCACATCGCCGACAAATCCGGTCACCTGCCAGCCTCTCTCACGCATCTTTTCCACTTGTGTGAGAGTGGCCTGCTGATTCTGGTCTATAAAATATACACTATCCCCCTGAGAAGCAAAATGTGCGACGATGCAACGTCCGATACCTCCAGCTCCACCTGTCACTACTATAATTCTATTCATAATACTGTTGATTCTTGTTTGTACCTAAATTTCTCTCTTACAAAGGTAAAAATTTACAGATGAATATCTGTAAGCTTCCATCAACAAGCAACAACAAAAAAGGCAGACTTCATCAAATCAATGAAATCTGCCCTCTTATATTTATCAAAAATCTTCCTGAGTCAAGTTCTGCCACAGCAATCAGCCAATCACGACCTCTCCATCGGCTGTGGCCTGATCTTCCCAGGCTCCGATACTGCCAGCGGATACGGTAATACCGTCACGTCCCACTTTCAAGGTCAGAGTGCACGATTTACCACTTTCCAATGCAGTCTGCGGGTTACCCGACTGCTTAAATAAAGCATCCAGAGTAAAATGCTTGGTTTCGCCACCTAAAGTAAGAGTGAAAGAAATCCCATCGGTCGCTTGGGGCACTAGATAGAACGAAGCTTTTGCCCCCGTTACAGTAAGGCTTCCTTGTTCATCCTTCACCTCCTTCACACTTCCCTTAACGGCATCTATCACACATGTGGTTTTTGCAGAGAAAGTGCATGACAGCAGAGTCAAATCCTCCTCCGTGTAACCATTTCCCGGCACAAACTCTAAATTAAGGCGGTGCAATGCATGACAGAAAGTAAGTGCCACCGTTTCAGAAGTGCCGACTTCTACCGGCTGAGCAGTGGCAATCAACAAATCACCATAGGGAGCCTTGAACGAATTAAATTCAAAAGTGCCATCCTTCTCCACTTTTTGTGTGGGATAACAAGCTGAAAAAGTGACTTGTGATACCTCTTCTGAAAGTCCAAAATCAGGCCATTTAAGAAAATCAAGCTCATAAGCATAATCAGTCACTACTGGTGCAGCTCCTCCCGTTACACAAAGAGTCATCTTATCTCCTTTCTGAAAACTGCCGCTTCCATCACTTCCCAATTGTGGAGCACGCGTTTGAGAGGCAATACTGGCGACAATGGAAATTTTACCAGAATTACCAGACAAGTCACCCGAGCCACTGCCGGATGTGTCTTCTGATGTATTTCCTGAAGTATCACCATTCACATTTGTCGGTATATCGTTTGTACAAGATACTGCTGTCAGCATAGCAGCTATGAATGCATAAAGCACACTTTTTTTCATCATCATTCTTTTTATCATGATTATTATTTAAAGAGTCAAAGCATGAGGCGTAAATAGTTTTTTACAAAAACAGGAAACGCATTTCATCAATAAATTATACGCAAAGGAACATGATTTGTTCAATACAGTCTGTTGGTGATTCAAAACCTTACCGTTTATTTTCACCTGTTCACATATATATACAATCTCATACCTGCAACATAAGAACTTCATTTTCATTCTTCCCGAATTATTCGATAATTACACCGAGATTTCCTATCTTTGCGACTGATTAATATTAATGCACATTTAATTTTTTGACATGGAAAATAAATACATCACAGTAGCATATAAACTTTATGCGGTAACAGACGGAGAAAAAGAATTACGTGAAGAAGCCCCTGCAAGCCATCCGTTCCAGTTCATCTCAGGAATCGGTTATACTTTGGAACGCTTTGAAAAGGAAATCTTAGCACTGAAGAAAGGTGACAACTTCAACTTTACAATTCCTTGTGCGGAAGCATACGGCGAAAGAGACGAAGACAACGTACGCCAGGTGCCCAAATCTATGTTCTGCGGTCCGGATGGAAAATTCGATAGCGACAATATCTTCGAAGGCAACATCATCATGCTGAACGATGCAGAAGGCCATCAGTTCTATGCCAACGTTGGCGAAATCACAGAAGATAAAGTGGTGCTCGACCTGAACCACCCGCATGCTGGTAAAGACCTGATTTTTGAAGGTACCGTAATGGAAATGCGCGATGCAACCAACAAGGAAATGGAAAGCATCCTCAAACTGATGAGCGGTGAAGGCTGCGGATGCGGTTGCGACAGCTGTGGAGGCGGTTGCGGCGAACACGAAGCTGAAGAAGACGGCTGCTGCGGTGGCGGTTGCGGACACTGTCATTCATAATCTAATTTTTACTTAATCATAAAAAGAAGACGGCATGTTCCGTCTTCTTTCTTTTTCTACCTTTCTAATTCTGCTTTTCACATGATTCTCATAGCCGATAGCGGAGCGACCAAAACCGACTGGTGCTTCGGAAACACGTTACACGATTGCCAGGTTGTTCACACCGAAGGTATCAACCCTTTTCATCTGACAGAAGAGAAAATAAAACAGCTTCTTCAGGAAAGCCTGCTTGCACAACTGCCTTTTCCACAAGAAGAAGTGAAAGCCATTTTCTTTTATGGGGCTGGCTGTACCCCTGAAAAAGCCGGCAAGCTCTCCGGTTTACTCGCCGAAGCATTCCCTCACGCAACCATCCAGGTGGAAGGTGATTTGCTTGGAGCTGCCCGTGCATTGTGCAAGCATCAGCCGGGAATTGCCTGCATATTAGGAACAGGGGCGAACTCCTGCTTGTACGATGGTCAACGAATCACGCATAACACTCCTCCATTAGGCTATATTTTAGGAGATGAAGGAAGCGGAGCCTATTTAGGAAAACGATTTATAGGCGACTGCATCAAGCAGCAGTTACCTTCCGGCTTGCTGGAAGGCTTATTGAAGGAATATAACCTGACCGTAGCAGAGATTTTAGATAAAGTGTACAGACAGCCGCAGGGTAACCGTTTTTTGGCCAGTCTTACACCTTATATATATAAGCACAAGCATCAACCGGAAGTCCGAGAATTCCTAATTGAATGTTTTGGTGAATTTTTCCGCCGCAACATTCTTTCCTATCCGGAGCATAACCGGATTCCCGTCTCTTTTGTAGGCTCCATCGCATGGTTTTTCCAGGACGAACTGAAGGAAACCGCCCGAAAATTCAACCTCCACACCGGTATTTTCATTCAGTCTCCCATACAGGAATTGAAGGGCTTTCACCTTCCTGAAAAACGTAAGTGCGTTTTCACACGAACGTAAAGACATTTGAAAATCGTTGGAAAATCAAATAATTTTCAATACCTTGCACTCAGATTCCGAATATCTAACTATAAATAAAAATCATCATGAAGAACTTTAGAATCGAAGCCATTATTCTGGCCATCGGCCTGCTGCTGTTAGGCGTATTCATTGAAAAAGGATTCAGTAAGTTTGCAGAAAAAGACCGCAGTATCACCGTAAAAGGACTGGCCGAAATAGAAGTACCTGCCAATAAAGTAACCTGGCCACTGGTGTACAAAAGCCTAGGAAATGATTTGGGAAGATTGTACGACGACATCAAGCGTTCCAATCAGACCATCACCGGTTTCTTGAAAGAAAAAGGACTGACAGAGCAGGAAATCAGTGTGAACGCTCCGGAAATCATCGACCTGGCTGCCGAACGTTATGGCAACAACCAGAACCCGGCCAACCGCTACAATGTGACCACTGTCATCACCGTAACTTCCGACAAGGTAGATCTGATACGTGGACTCATCAGTGAGCAGGGAGAACTGCTGAAAAGAGGCATCGCCATCACCTCCGGAGAATACCAGTACAAGGTGCAGTATGAATATACCGACTTGAACAAGGTAAAACCACAGATGATTGAAGAAGCCACCAAAAACGCACGCGAAGCAGCCGAAAAGTTTGCCAAGGATTCCGGCAGTAACCTCGGCAAAATCCGTCAGGCCAACCAGGGGCAGTTCAGCATCACCGACCGCGACCCCAACACCCCTTATATCAAGAAGATACGCGTAGTCACCACCATTGACTATTCACTTGAAAACTAACAGAAAATCCAAAAAACTCATAAAAAACCGGAAAAACCTCCCTTGCTGAGCGTTTTTCTGGTTTTTCTATTTTCCTTACCCTTAAAAAAAGCAAGCAAGCCTTTTAATATTCAGGATTTTATTATACCTTTGCAGCCGATTTATATAAACAATATAAAGTCTAACACAATTAGTTATTTAAAAACAATTTTTTTATTTAATGGAAAACTTAAAGAACATTGCTCCTATTGAAGATTTCAACTGGGATGCGTATGAAAACGGTGATGCAACAACGAACGTAAGCAAAGAAGATCTTGAAAAAGCTTATGACAGCACGCTGAACAAAGTAAACGACCGTGAGGTTGTAGACGGTACTGTAATCGCAATGAACAAACGCGAAGTGGTTGTAAACATCGGTTACAAATCAGATGGTATCATTCCATTGAGCGAATTCCGTTACAATCCGGATTTGAAAGTAGGTGACACTGTAGAAGTGTACATCGAAAACCAGGAAGACAAAAAAGGTCAGTTGATCTTGTCTCACAAGAAAGCTCGCGCTACTCGTTCTTGGGATCGTGTTAACGCTGCTCTTGAAAACGAAGAAATCATTAAGGGTTACATCAAGTGCCGCACTAAGGGTGGTATGATCGTTGACGTATTCGGTATTGAAGCATTCTTGCCGGGTTCTCAGATTGATGTGAAACCTATCCGTGACTACGATGTATTCGTAGGTAAGACTATGGAATTCAAGGTTGTTAAAATCAACCAGGAATTCAAGAACGTGGTTGTTTCTCACAAGGCTCTTATCGAAGCTGAACTGGAACAGCAGAAGAAAGAAATCATCAGCAAACTTGAAAAAGGTCAGGTACTGGAAGGTACTGTTAAGAATATCACATCTTACGGTGTATTCATCGACTTGGGCGGCGTAGACGGTTTGATCCACATCACAGACTTGTCTTGGGGCCGTGTAAGCGATCCTCGCGAAGTTGTTTCTTTGGATCAGAAGTTGAACGTTGTAATCTTGGACTTCGACGACGAAAAGAAACGTATCGCTCTTGGTTTGAAACAGTTGACTCCGCACCCATGGGATGCATTGGATCCTAACTTGAAGGTAGGTGATCACGTGAAGGGTAAAGTAGTCGTTATGGCTGACTACGGTGCATTCATCGAAATCGCTCCGGGCGTAGAAGGTTTGATCCACGTATCAGAAATGTCTTGGTCACAGCACCTGCGTTCTGCTCAGGACTTCATGAAAGTGGGCGACGAAGTAGAAGCTGTTATCTTGACTCTGGACCGCGAAGAACGCAAGATGTCTTTGGGTATCAAACAGCTGAAAGCAGATCCATGGGAAACTATCGAAGAAAAATATCCTGTAGGTTCTAAGCACGTTGCTAAAGTTCGCAACTTCACTAACTTCGGTGTATTCGTAGAAATCGAAGAAGGTGTTGACGGATTGATCCACATCTCTGACTTGTCTTGGACTAAGAAGATTAAACATCCTTCTGAATTCACTCAGATTGGTGCAGACATCGACGTAGTAGTTCTGGAAATCGACAAGGAAAACCGTCGTCTGAGCTTGGGTCACAAGCAGTTGGAAGACAATCCTTGGGATGTATTCGAAACAGTATTCACTGTAGGTTCTGTTCACGAAGGAACTATCATCGAAATGCTGGATAAGGGTGCCGTTGTAGCATTGCCTTATGGTGTAGAAGGTTTCGCAACTCCGAAACACCTGGTAAAAGAAGACGGTTCTCAGGCTCAGTTGGATGAAAAATTGCCGTTCAAGGTAATCGAATTCAACAAGGATGCAAAACGTATCATCGTTTCTCACAGCCGTATCTTCGAAGATGCTGCTAAGGCAGAAGAAAAGGCAGAAAAGAAAGCTTCTAAGAAGGCTTCTAAGAAAGAAGAAACTCCGATGATTCAGAACCAGGCAGCTTCAACTACTCTGGGTGACATCGACGCTTTGGCTGCATTGAAAGAACAGCTGGAAGGTAAGAAATAATTCTTTCTAAATAAAACTCAAAAAGGGATTGTACACTTGTACAGTCCCTTTTTTTTATCCTATATTTGCAATGTCAAATAACTTAAAAACCAAAAAACAATGATCAGACTAAACGTATTTATTCAAGTAGAGAAACAGAACTACGACCAAGTAGTAAGCATAGCAAAAGAGCTGGTAGCTGCTTCACAGAAAGATAACGGATGCGTAGCTTACGACCTCTTTCAGAGCACTACACGCCAGGATGTCCTGATGATTTGTGAAACATGGAAAGATGCGGCTTCTCTTGCAGCACACGAACAAGCTGCACATTTCACTACCCTGGTTCCAAAGATTCAGGAATTAGCCGCTATGAAACTGGAGAAATTTGAATTCTAACAAGAACTCAAGAACCCGTATGATACGAAAAATCCCACCTGACCTGAAGTCTTGGTGGGATTTTTTCATAAAGAAGTGAATCATCTTCACTTCTATAAAGAATAATGAACGAACAAATCAAAGTTTAATTACCATTCAACGAACTTGCCGCGAGCCTTACGTTCTTTCAAAAGCTCTGCCAGACGCTTATTCTTTGAAGAAGCAATGAAACGACGTCCGAAAATGTTCGGAATAGCAACTCCTAAAGCAATACACATAATCACAAGTCCGGAATTTACACCGCTTTCTATTGCTTTCATCAGAGGAGTTACCTGATCAATGCTCTGCACATTGATATTGATGATACCAAACAGCATACGATACATCAGTACTCCCGGAATCATCGGGATGACAGAAGGAATAGTCAGCACATGGTTGGGCACATGGAACCAGTGAACTGCCTTAATGGCAATCAAGCTAACCAGCACAGCTCCTGAGAAAGAACCTATAACCAGTCCCATATTCAAACCGATATTGTCTGTGCTCGGTCCTAAGTTCACGAAGTTACGCGTACATACGGCAATAATACCTCCGATAGCTACTACCCACAACAAACGACGCTGTATATTGAAAATCATCGAGAATCCCATGGCTGAAATAGCTGCAGCTATGGCATACTCCCAATACTGATGATGAGGAACCATACTGATGGTCGGGAAGAAGTTTTCAATATGGCAAAGTTTCACGGCAAATGCGATACCGAAAGCCATGGCAGCCACCATCAGCAAGGTATTCACCGCTCTGACAATACCTACCTGAATATAATTATCCAGCATATCGTCCACAAAGTTAATCAAAGGAACTCCAGGCACAATAAACAAGGCACAGGCAAGCAACGGATGCCAGGGAGTAGATGTCCATTCTGCAGGCAACAAAGTAGATGCCCATGCAATGATGGTAGCCACAAAGGCAGAAATAGCGATTCCCATGTAATGATTCAAACCAGACTCATTGCATACCTGACGCAAGCGCATACCCAATATGGCAGCAATTGATGCATACAAAAATGCCATCCAGTCACAACCGAACTGAATGCAGAATCCGCCACAGGCAAATCCGGCGCCAATCGCCACTTGCCACGGAGTGTAATTACGTTTTTTCTTACGAATCTTTTCCAGTTCTTCTTCATACTGGTCGAGCGTGTAATCATTTTCAATCGCACGCCAGGAAAGCTTGCTGACTTCCGAAATGGCCGTCATATTCACTCCATGACCTTCAATTCGCTGGAATTTAGTAAAAGAATAGTCACCATCACTCACGTTCACCATCAACATGGTAAAACTGACGTTGATGTGAAGCTTCTCTTCGGGGATACCAAGATAAGCAGCCGTACGTTTCATGTTTCTTACAATACGGTTCGTATCGGCAAGACTCTCTACCAATAATTTTCCCGTACGCAACAATAAATCCACTCTACGATGCAATTGCTGATCGTGAGCCTTTACAGTTATCTCTAAATGTTCCTCTAATATCATTTTGTTTAAAGATTATTTTGAGCGCAAAGTTACGAAAAATATCAATTCTATTCGTACCTTTGTAAACTGAAGTTCTATATAAAATATGAATAAACTTTCACGGATAGAAGAAGAAAAACAGACCATAGCACAAATGATTCATTTTTATTGCCGGCATAAGGAGAAAAATCAGACCTTATGTTCTGCATGCAGCGAGTTGCTCAAATATGCACATCAAAGACTGGAGCACTGTCCGTTTGGAGAACGAAAGAAAACGTGTCGCCAGTGTACCGTGCACTGTTACCACCCCAAGATGAGACAAAAAATAAAAGAAGTCATGCGTTTTGCTGGTCCTCGAATGATATGGTATCACCCCATCTGGACCCTCAAACATTTGTGGAGAGAACGATGACTACAGTCCGATTGTGGATTTTTTCTACAACAACTTGTAAAATTCCCCAATACATCTTTATTAAATCAAGGTTAAATCTATCTGATTTTCAGCTTATAAAACATTTTTGTATCTTTGGCACGAATCTTGTCCGCCATTTTAAAGATAATGGCATCTAAAACTATAAAAAAATTGAACTTATGAAACGCTTTTTGACTAGGAAAGAATTTAAGGTAAAAAGAAAGGAAATGATTTACATGGTTATCGGCATCGCAGTCATTTTATCCCTTTACTTTATTTTTACTCGAGAGAAGAAACCCGTAGCTGAAACGCCGATTGTGTCAGTTATGCCAGCTAGCCAACAAAATGTACAAATTTTCGGTGAATATGTAGGCCGTATCCGTGCCCAGCAATTCGTGGAAGTACGTGCACGTGTAGAAGGTTTTCTGGAACAAATGCTATTCGAGGAAGGAACCTCAGTCAAACGTAATCAAGTATTGTTTGTCATCAATCAAGACCAATATCGTGCCAAGGCTGACAAAGTACGTGCTCAGCTGAAAAAAGATCAGGCACAGGCGCAAAAAGCGAAACGTGACCTGGAACGTATCCGCCCGCTGTATGAACAAAATGCAGCCAGCCAGCTGGACTTGGACAATGCGGTGGCTGCTTACGAAACAGCTGTAGCCAGCGTAGGTATGAGCCAGGCCGACTTGGAACAGGCTGAACAGGAATTAGGCTACACGATTGTCCGCTCGCCGATTTCAGGAGAAATCAGTGAACGTCACGTCGACTTGGGAACACTGGTAGGCAGCAATGGAAAATCGCTGCTGGCTACTATCGTAAAAAGTGATACCATTCTGGTGGATTTCAGCATGACAGCCCTGGACTACTTAAAAAGCAAGGAGCGAAACGTGACATTCGGTCAGAAAGACTCTACCCGCTCCTGGCAGCCTACCGTAACCATTACATTGCCTGATAATTCTATATACGAGCACAAAGGTCTGGTAGACTTTGCAGCTCCTCAGGTAAACCCTAAAACTGGAACATTCTCCGTACGTGCCGAACTGGCTAACCCAGACCACGTATTGCTGCCGGGACAATTCACCAAGGTTAAAGTGTTGCTCGACGTACGTGAAAATGCCACAGTAGTTCCCCAGAAGGCTCTTATCATTGAAAAAGGAGGAGCTCATATCTTTGTCATGCGAAAAGACTCTACCGTGGAAAGACGATTCATTGAGTTAGGCCCTGAATTCGAGAACGATGTAGTAGTAGAACGCGGATTGTCGGCCGGCGAAATGATTGTCTACGAAGGATTCCATAAACTGGCTCCGGGAATGAAAGTCCGCGTACAAGATCCGGCCAAATTACAGAGCGAAGCGAAAAAAGAGGAAGAATAACTCACCCCTAAACAAATTTACGCATGAAAGTCAGCTTTTTTATTGACAGGCCCGTATTCTCGGCTGTCATCTCTATATTAATCGTGATTGTAGGTATCATCGGTTTGATGATGCTGCCTATCGACCAATACCCGCAAATTACTCCGCCTGTGGTAAAAATCAGTGCCTCCTATCCGGGAGCCAGTGCCGTAACGGTATCGCAGGCTGTAGCTACTCCTATCGAACAGGAATTGAACGGAACACCGGGTATGCTTTACATGGAATCCAGCAGTTCCAACTCAGGAGGATTCTCTGCCACTGTTACTTTCGATATTTCTGCCGACCCCGACTTAGCGGCGGTAGAAATCCAGAACCGTATCAAACTGGCGGAATCTCGTCTGCCGGCGGAAGTGATTCAGAATGGTATCTCCGTAGAAAAACAGGCACCCAGTCAGCTGATGACGCTGTGTTTGACTTCGGACGCCCCCAAATTCGACGAAATTTATTTAAGTAACTTTGCCACATTAAACGTACAGGACTTGCTTCGCCGTATCCCGGGAGTAGGACGTATCTCCAACATCGGAAGCCGTTACTACGCCATGCAGATATGGGCCGACCCAGCTAAACTGGCTAACTTCGGATTGACGGTACAAGACCTTCAGAACGCATTGAAAGACCAGAACCGTGAATCAGCTGCCGGTGTACTCGGACAGCAACCTGTAAGCGGAGTAGATATTACCGTACCTATCACTGCACAGGGGCGTTTGTCATCGGCCTCTCAGTTTGAGGAAATTGTATTGCGCGCTAACCCCGACGGTTCACTTGTACGTCTGCGCGATGTGGCAAGAGTATCACTGGAAGCTTCTTCCTATAGCACAGAAAGTGGTATCAACGGAGGAAATGCAGCCATTCTTGGAATCTACATGCTTCCTGGAGCCAACGCCATGGAAGTGGCACAGAACGTCAAAGAGGCCATGAAGGAAATCAGCAAAAGTTTCCCGGAAGGTATGGAATACAACTTCCCGTTCGATATGACCACTTATATCTCACAATCTATTCATGAGGTATACAAGACTTTGTTTGAAGCATTGGTGCTGGTAATCATCGTGGTATTCCTTTCACTGCAGAGCTGGCGTGCTACACTGATTCCGGTCGTAGCAGTTCCTATCTCTTTGATTGGTACCTTCGGATTCATGCTGATATTCGGCTTCTCACTGAACATGCTGACCTTGTTAGGACTGGTACTGGCCATTGGTATTGTAGTGGACGACGCCATCGTAGTAGTGGAAAATGTGGAACGCATTATGGAAGAAGAGAAACTCAGTCCATACGAAGCCACCAAGAAAGCCATGGAAGGTCTGGTAGGCGCTATTATTGCTACCTCACTCGTATTGGCAGCGGTATTTGTTCCTGTAAGTTTCTTGTCAGGTATCACCGGACAGCTTTATCGCCAGTTTACTATTACCATCGTAGTATCTGTGCTTCTGTCTACGGTTGTAGCGCTGACCTTGAGTCCGGTAATGTGTTCACTCATCCTGAAACCAGTAGATCCGAATAAACCCAAGAACAAGGTGTTCAGACTAATTAATGAATGGTTGGCTATCGGAAACAATAAATACATTATTTATATCAAGCATGTTGTCAAACACCCGCGCCGTATAATGGCAGGCTTTGGAATGGTATTGGTTTTCATCTATGTATTCCATCGCCTTGTTCCGACCAGCTTCCTTCCGATAGAAGACCAGGGATATTTCACCGTGGAACTGGAACTTCCGGAAACAGCCACTTTGGAAAGAACACGTATCATAACTGACAGAGCTATTGACTTCATCATGAAAGACCCGGCAGTGGAATACGTACAGAATGTAACAGGTAGCAGTCCGCGTGTAGGTACCAGCCAGGCCAGAAGCCAGTTGACCGTCATCCTGAAAGAATGGAAGGAACGTGACAACACGACCATTAACGAAGTAATGGACCGCATACAGAAAGAGCTGGAAAAATACCCGGAAAGTAAAGTGTATCTTTCTACTCCTCCGGTAATTCCCGGACTTGGTACTGCCGGTGGTTTTGAAATGCAGCTGGAAGCCCGTGGCGATGCAACGTATGACGATTTGGTAAGAGCTACGGATACGCTGATGTATTACGCTTCACAACGGAAAGAAATTGCAGGATTGTCTTCATCACTTCAGGCAGAAATTCCTCAGTTGTATTTCGATGTAGACCGTGATAAGGTTAAGTTAGCAGGTGTTCCGATGGCAGATGTATTCTCTACCATGAAAGCTTACACCGGCTCTGTTTACGTGAATGACTTTAACATGTTCAACCGTATCTACCGTGTATACATTCAGGCAGAAGCTCCGTATCGTCAGCAACGCGACAATATCGGTCTGTTCTTTGTAAGAGGATCTGATGGTGACATGATTCCGCTGACAGCCCTTGGAACTACTGATTATACAACCGGACCGGGAAGTATCAGACGCTTTAACATGTTTAATACAGCCGTTATCCGAGGAACCACAGCCAATGGAGCAAGTTCCGGTCAGGTAATGGAAACGCTGGAACAGATTGCACGCGAAAAATTACCCGACAATATCGGTGTTGAATGGAGCGGTCTGTCCTATCAGGAAAAGAAAGCCGGCGGACAAACCGGACTCATCCTGGCGCTGGTATTCCTGTTCGTCTTCCTGTTCCTGGCAGCCCTTTATGAAAGCTGGACAGTGCCTATCGCCGTATTGATTTCACTTCCGGTAGCCGTTTTAGGAGCGTATGCGGGTATTACCCTCTGCGGTTTGGAAAATGACACCTATTTTCAGATTGGTCTGGTAATGCTTATCGGTCTTGCCGCGAAGAACGCCATTTTGATTGTGGAATTCGCCAAAGACGAAGTCGATAAAGGACGTGATATCGTAGAATCTGCTCTTCATGCAGCCAGCCTGCGTTTCCGCCCCATCTTGATGACCTCACTGGCCTTCATCCTGGGTATGCTTCCAATGGTGATTGCCTCAGGTCCGGGGTCAGCCAGCCGACAAGCCATCGGTACCGGTGTATTCTTCGGAATGATAGTAGCTGTTACCGTAGGTATCCTGCTCGTGCCGTTCTTCTTTGTAATGATTTACAAAGCTACCCACAAAATTAAAGCGAAACAGTAAACCTTACAGATGTAGCTTATGAAACTGAAAAATCAACTATATAAAATTTTGGTGATTCCCGTAGCAGCCCTCCTGATGGGAGGCTGCAAAATCGGGAAACAATACACCCGTCCTCAGATAGATTTGCCCTCTACCCTCGACAGCACAAGCGTAGATACCGTATCTATTGGTGACTATCCCTGGGAACAGCTTTATACGGACACGATCCTTCAGCAACTCATCCAAAAGACCTTGGACAACAACAAGGATATGCTGATTGCAGCAGCAAAAGTCAAGGAACTGGCTGCCATGAAACGTATTGATTATGCAAACCTCTTCCCTCAAGTCGGACTTAAGTTCTATGCAGAACAAGAAGGCGAAGACCACGGAGGCGGACACTATAAATCAGACGACCAGTATGATATAAAACTGGGAGTTACATGGGAAATCGACCTGTGGGGAAACCTTCGCTGGGCCAAAGACAAAAGTATGGCCGAGTTTATGGGCTCCATTGAGAATCAGCGGGCCTTGAAAATGAGTCTGGTGGCACAAGTGGCACAATCCTACTTTGAACTGGTGGCTCTCGACAATGAGCTGTCTATCGTGAAAAAGACAGTAGATGCCCGCCGGGAAAGTCTGCACCTCGCACGTATCCGCTATGAAGGAGGACTGACTTCAGAAACAGCCTTCCGCCAGGCACAGGTGGAATTGGCAAGAACAGCCACTTTGGTTCCCGATCTGGAAAAGAAAATTACATTGAAACAAAATGAAATAGCCTTCTTAGCTGGAGAATATCCCCACGACATAAAAAGAACAGTCCTGCCTGAAGATGTAATTCATGCAGCTTCCTTACCCGTGGGACTCCCCTCTTCCTTGCTGGAGCGTCGGCCGGATGTACGTCAGGCAGAACAGGCCGTCATTGCTGCCAATGCAGCTGTAGGAATTGCTTATACCAATATGTTCCCTAAACTGACACTGACAGCCAGCCATGGTTCAGAAAACGACGAACTTTCTCATCTGTTCAAATTGCCTCATTACTTATTGGCGGGAACTATTCTTCAGCCCATTTTCGCCATGGGAAAAAACCGGGCCATGCTGAAAGCAAAGAAAGCTGCCTGTGAACAAGCTGCCTACGCATACGAGAAAGTGGTACTGAACGCTTTCAAAGATGCTTACAATGCCATAGCAGAGTATAACAAGGTGAAAGAAATCTATGAAACCCGCTTGCGACTGGAGCAGTCTTCGAAAATCACACTTGATTTGGCTCAGCTGCAATATATCAACGGAGTAATTGGTTACATGGATTTGCTGGATGCACAGCGAGGTTACCTGGATGCCCAAATTGGATTGAGCAATGCAGTACGTGACAAACAGATTACGATGGTTAATTTATACAAGGCCTTAGGAGGAGGCTGGCAATAATCCTCCCATAAAAAACGCGGAAACTTGATTAGTTTGAGACATCAGTTTCCGCGTTTTTTGTATATTATACAGATTCTACTCCATATACCCTACGGTAAATTTCATTCCGTATAGATTCAAATTCTTTGTCTATCGTTTCTGTTCCTGCATACATCAGGAACATAGGAAGTGTTTCTCCTCCCTTGCGGTACGAAGGCTGTACATACTCTTTTTCGCATAAACTGAATCCGCACCGCTGATAAAAACCAATACGCCGGCGACTCCATTCGTCCACCGGTTTCTCCACTTCCAGAATAATGACTCCCGGGAATTGCTGCTGAAGGACTTCCATGATTTTCCGTCCATATCCTTTATTGCGCACAGATGGAGAAGTAGCCAGATGCTCCACATAAGAAAAGCCGGCAAACTTCCACACTGTAATAAGTCCAACCAGAAGTTCATCATCTGAAATCAAGTAGCAGGTAAAGTCTGCGCAGTTATCCACATTATCTCGTTGTCCTACATCATCCCTCCGCTCCGCTTCAGGGAAAGACTCATGCAACAAGTTTTCTACAAAAGAATAGTCTTTGTCTGTGGTTTGAAGTGGTGTAAATTGAAGCATAACCAATAGATTTAGAAATTATTACTCTGTATAAAAACGAATCGTCCGTTCCAAGGAGCGCTGGCATACGGGACAGAACACAGGTGCCTCATTGATTCTCATCCGGCATTCCGTAGTCGGGCGATAAATTCCTTTTTTAGTGTAACCAGCCCCTTCGTATACCCCGACTTTTGTGTAAATCAGTTTTTCATCAGTCTGAGGTTTTGTTGGCACAGGAGTTCCCGGTTCCAGCATATCCTTCCATTTATCTTCAAAATGAACCAAAGTCGTAATATTCGGTTCCCAAGGCTCTATGTCATAAGGATACAACGGACTGGGAGCCTCATCATACGCATATTCATCGGCCAGCCCTCCAAAACTATGCCCAAACTCATGTACCACAACTGGTCTGAACATAGAGTGATGTGCCGTAGTCAATGTGTAGGAGTTGTAAATACCTCCTCCTCCGTAGGTATCCGTATTGGCAAGGATAATGATATGCTCGTATGGAATACCTGCCAGCCAGTTATGAATGGCTTTCACGCTACGCGTGGTCAGATAACGGTCGGAATAAAACGTATCAAAATGCGAACTTACGGCTGTTTTTTTCCATTCATCCTTTCGGGGAATACTTACCCCACTGTCTTTTGACTCACTAAATACAGCCACAATATTGAAGCGGTCCTTCAGTTTCTTAAACGGTTCATGCGCAAACAAGGCTTCACACGCCACCGCCGCATCTTTGTAAAACAAATCCGATTCATTAGCTGCATAACCTTCTGCCATAATGGCCACGTCAATGCATTTATCCGAAGAACCTCCTTGCCACAAATAGCGATGCGGTGTCAACTCTCCCTCCCCTCTTTGATGAATCAGAATATCGGAAGGATTAACCTCATGTACCAGCGTAGCATTCACTTCGCGCGAGGCATTCCGCAAAACGACGGTAATTTCTGCCGGCTGCTTGGGATAAGGCACCAAAAAAGCATTTTCAAATCCACGTTTCACCACCTTGGCTTCCTGTTCTCCAGTCCATTCCTGAAACAAGCTGGAGAAAGAAGTGCGGTAGATAACCTTCCCGGTAGCCTTATCCTTCATGGTTATCTCTCCATTTCCTTCCAACGGAAGTTCCGACAAATGATGGCGTCTTCCTGCCCACTGCGGAAGAACCGACAATTCATCCAGACAAATGTCCTGCTTGTCCGCATTTCCCATAAATATATAATCCAGACGAAGCGTCTTGTCTACAAAATAATCTTCAAAAGTCTGCGCAAAGGTACTGCTTCCAAGTGACAGCCCCAATGCAAAAATCAATGCTGCTCTTTTCATACGTTCTTTTATTTTCCCACAAAAATAACGAAATGTCTTGTTTCCACACAATCCGCAGTCTAAAAAGCATTTCAATACATCACTCTTTCATAAAACCAGTACTTCCACGAAAGTACTACAGTACTGCAAAGGAAATACTCCAGTACTTTCAGGGAAGTACTACAATACTGCAAGGAAAGTACTGACTTTACATGAAAATACTTTGAACAACACATAAAAAAGCGGTGCCTTCACCAAGAGACACCGCCATCCAAATATTTATCATCAATTAATTAAAGAACTTTATTCCAATAAAGTATGTACGCGGCTGTGTTGGGCCATAGAAATACTTGGAGTCACGATTCATACCTTTATCCAAATCCTTCTGGAAGGCATTAAAGATATTCTGCACACCTCCGTTTACCTGTAACTTCAAATGGTCATTCAGCACAAAGGTGTAATTCAGCTTCAAGTTGAAATCCATAAAGTCAGGGGTATGTTCCAGGCGGTCCTTCTCAATGTATCCGGCAAAGTGAGGAACAATCATGCGTCCCGTATATACGCCGGAAAGAGAAAAGTCAAAGTTCTTCAACGGGGCCGAACTGAACGTAAAGTATCCATAGTAATCCGGAGTACGCGGCATGCGCTTGATAGCTGCTACATCTTCATCTTCGCTCCATCTCACCGCTTCCGTATAACGGCTGCGCTGTACCGTAAAACCTAACTGCAACTGTGCTTCCTTTCCATGGGCAATCTTGTAGTCAATATTGGCTCCATACACTCGTGCACCGTTTCCGTTTCTGCGTTCCTGCACCAATGTGCCCGATACAGGGTCCTTTCCTAAACTTTCCAGATAGAATACATCGTTCAACGCCGTATAGAAACCTTCAATCAGCAAGTTCGACTGGAAATGTCCGAAATTAAAACTCCAGTCTACAGAACCACTGAAACTATTAGAACGTTCCGGTTTCAGTCCTCCTGCCAGTCGTACTTCCATTGCCTCACCTCCTACAGCCGCCACATGCAAGTCCTCATCGTATGCCTGAGGTGCACGGAAACCCGTCGACCAGGTCAGACGTCCCTGGAATTTATCAGAAGGTTTCCAGAGAGTATTGATACGCGGACTGAAAATCACATTATCCACCAAATTGTGTTTATCCAAGCGGAACCCAGCCAATATCGTGAAATAATCCAGTTTCCATTCATTCTGCACAAATCCGCTGGCAATCTTCACATCCTGTCTCAAGTCACGTCCGTAACCCGTCATCACATCATGCAAGGAGTTATACTGGTACTCCAGTCCACCGGTAAAGGTAGCCGGAGAAAAGAGACAGTTGTCCATGTTTCCTACATACATAGCACCACCTACAGCAGTCAAGTCTTTGGTTTTTCCGTATGCATTCTCTGCCTTGTCTGCCCCGTAATAGCTGTTACGGTCGGTGTGCTGTGCCGAAGCATATACAGAAAGCTTGTGCTTGTACTCATTGAAGAAAACATCATACGTCAGTCCCCCGCTGTTAATGATGTGCTTGGTCTGTTCCGTAATGTCTGTTTCGTGAGGCTGCAAGTCAAACTTGTTTCCTCCGCGACGGAACTCGTTGGTAGTATGATATTCCAAACTGATACGGCTGAACTGTGTCGGACGGTAATATGCCCGCAATCCGAATGTATTCATATTCAGTTTACCCAACTCAGAGAATCCGTCCCCATCCGCATCATACGGATTACGGTTGCGATAAGACTGATACAGCGCGATGCCATACGAATTGTCGGACGAAACCAGTGAGGCATTGGCTCCCATATACTGTTCCCATACCTTTCCGTTCAAGTTCGACATGGTAGAAGCCACCTGAAATGAATTACGAACGGGGTCTTTGGTAATGATGTTAATGGTACCCCCCACGGCATTGGCTCCAAATAAAGCAGAACCACCTCCGCGAACCACTTCCACACGCTCAATCATATTAGTTGGAATCTGCTCCAGTCCATACACGCCCGACAATGCACTCATCACCGGACGACTGTTAATCAGAATTTGTGAATAAGGTCCCTCCAATCCATTGATACGTACCTGAGGGAAACCGCAGTTCTGGCAATTGTTTTCCACACGCAATCCCGACTGATAGTTCAGCGATTTGGCCAAATCGGTGGAATTGACAATTTCAAACAACTTGTTGCTCATCACATTCACCACCACAGGCGCTACTTTACGGCTGGTTTCATTCCGGTTGGCCGATACTACTACCTCATCCGTCATGATACTTTCTTCCTCCATAACAAAATGCATGTCGACCACAAAGTCTTTACTCACCGTCACCTTCTTTACCTGAGTGGTATATCCCATTATCTGCACCTTCAAGGTATATTCTCCTGCCGACAACTTTTTAAAACGGAAATATCCTCCGGCATCCGTCACCGTACCTTCTCCTGTTTCCACCAACAACACGGTCGCATAAGGCAATCCTGCTTCCGAACCTTTCTCAATTACGTGTCCCACAATGGCATTTCCTTCTTTTACGGGACCATCAGCGTATGCAATAGTACAGCTGACAAGAGCGCATACCACTCCCATCAGTAAATTGATATATTTTTTCATTATTTGCTCCTAAAAAATTAATACTATGTTCTTCAAATTCCCAATAAGAACGATAGTACAGGAGGAGCACGAAGGTACATCCCTTCCGTACAACAACATACGGCATGAAATGTATTCTTTATATAAGGTAATGAATAGAGCAGGGGCAAATCGGGAGTCTTTACTTCCGTATGCCCAGGCTCCAATGAAGAAAAAGTCGACAGAAAATGCAACGCTAATGTCTGCCCGTCACTATGAGAGTGAGAATGCGAGAAGGGATGCGAGTGCACAAGCATCACCCCGTTTACCACATGCACGTGGGTAAACAGGGCAGTCGTGGCATAATATGCGGCAAACAAGGTGGCCAGACACAATGCCCATACTCGTATATGTTTGCGGAACCCTTTACACATTTTCCGTCTTCCTACGTATTTTATTCGTTATCTTTGTTTCCAAACAAAAGTTCATAATCACGCTTTGCAGCTGGTACAGTCCATTCTTCAGGAATGAACTTCCACTGGTTCAGCGGAGCCGGATTTAGTACTTTAACCTCCTCAATCCGTTTCATCAGGTAATAGCGTAAATCCTTATCCGTTGAAAAGACAATACGCTTTGCCAGTTCTGCTTTGGGAATACCTGCTCCCTTAGTCAGCAAGTCTCCTCCTCCATTTCCACGATAGGAATTGACGGCTACCCGATATTGCTTGTCCATCTCGAACGGCTTGCCGTCGGCCATCCGTTCGATCGTAATTCTCTTTCCGTATGGTTTGGTCACATCCACCGTATAGATGATACCCGCCGCAGAATCAAAATTGAAGCTGGGATTACGGAAACGACCGAAACCGTTGTCTTTTTCGTTCAGCAACAGCAGGTGGTCATCGGGCGAAGTCATCTGGTTCACCCAAAGGTCATACGACATTTCCAGAAAATCCTTTACTTCCTTTCCAGTCAACACCATCGTGTAAAGCATGTTCTCAAACTTATATAAGTTGAACATATCGCTCATACGAATGTCTCCTTCTTTAATCTCGGCATAAGCCGACAAAGGCGCACAGAAAGAAATATCTGCTCCGGTAATATCCAGTTGCAACTGATGAATCAAATCAATAAAGGCTGACGGGCCAAAGAACGCATCCTTAGAAGAAATCGTATGCTCAATCCGTCCGATTTTCCGGGACACAAAAGCCTGCGTCGCCTCATACTGTTTCTGGAAAGTATGCATGAAATCCTTATCCACGGCATAGTCATCCATGCTCACCAGCTTTCCATCTACCTGCTTCGATACAATCTTTCCATTCTGTTTCTTCACTGTTACGGTCACTTCCGATACTACTTTTGCCGTATTGGCCGGATCAATTACCAACACAGAATCGCCCGATGTATTGGTCACTCTTTCATTCCAGCGGGTATGATCGTGTCCCATAAAAATGACGTCGAACCCTGGCACATTGGCAGCCACACCTTTCGATCCGTTTTCTACCACATTGTCCAGTTTCTTTCCATCCATTCCTGAATGAAACAGTCCAATCAAAATATCCGGTTGTTCTTTTTCACGAATTTCCTTCACCCATTTCGCTGCACATGCTTCCATATCTTCAAAACGAAGTCCGGCCCATAACTGCTCAGGCAACCAGGATGGTACTGCCGGCGTAATCATTCCTAACACTACCACCTTCACTCCGTTCCGTTCCAATACTTCATAAGGTTTCAAATAGGGCTTTCCTGTTTTCACATCCACGATATTGGCCCCAAGTATAGGAAAGTCACACTGTCCTACCCAACGGTCGTACACCGCATGTCCTGTCTCCACATCATGATTGCCCATATTGCCCACATCATAGCGCATATAGTTCAGCATAGCGGCACATACATGTACGGAAGCAGTATCCATATAATTGTAGTAATAAGCCACAGGCTGTCCCTGCAGAATATCACCGTTGTCCATTAAAATAAGATTATCGCCATACACCTCACGCTCTTCCTTCACATACGAAGAAACGCGGGCCAGACTTCCTCTCATCTGCTTGTTCTGTATAAAATCATAGGGAAAGTAGCATCCGTGTACGTCGCTCGTCTCTACAAATTTCAATGTGATGGTTTCCTCATTATTCGAGGCTTTCAAATGCCCTTGGCCCATGCCGAGTAGTGTGATCAGGCTGATTAGAAAATAAAATCGTCTAGTCATCATTTTTGCAGACTTTTATATAAGTTTTTGCAAAGATACGAGAAGTTGCCGACATTCCCGCAGAATACTTCCTAAAATACCCAAATACGAAAGATTTCCCAACCGCTTTTTTATGCCATTTTTTCACTACTTTTGCAACCAAATAATATAAAGCCCCTATCAATGGAAGAATTCAGCCAGATGATTGCCGCTGAACTGAAACTGCCGGCACATCGCATAGCCAATACACTCAAACTGCTCCAGGGAGGAGCTACCATTCCTTTCATCAGTCGTTACCGTAAAGAAGCTACCGGCGGACTGGATGAAGTGCAGATAGGCGACATTCAGACACGGTATGAGAAACTGTGTGAATTGTCCAAACGAAAGGAAACCGTACTTTCCACCATCGAGGAGCAAGGGAAACTGACTCCAGAGCTGAAATCCCGTATTTCTGCCTGCTGGAATGCGACTGAACTGGAAGACATTTACCTTCCCTTCAAGCCCAAACGAAAAACCCGAGCTGAGACTGCACGTGCCAAAGGACTGGAACCACTGGCCCTCTTGCTCATGATGCAAAAAGAAAACAACCTTGCCGCCAAGGTACGGAACTTCGTCAAAGGAGAAGTCAAAGACGAGGAAGATGCACTGAAAGGAGCACGCGATATTCTGGCTGAACAAATCAGCGAAGACGAGCGGTCGCGCAACCTAATGCGTAACCAGTTCCAGCGCCAAGCTATCATTCAGTCAAAAGTGGTCAAAGGAAAAGAAACAGAAGAAGCTTCGGCCAAGTACCGCGACTATTTTGATTTCTGTGAGCCCTTGAAGAAATGTTCTTCCCACCGCCTGCTGGCCCTTCGCCGGGGAGAATCAGAAGGAGTATTGAAAGTAACCATTTTCCCGGAAGATGAAGATATGTGCAACGAACGCCTTCAACGGCTGTTCGTTCGGGCAAACAATGCATGTGCACACCAAGTGGAAGAGGCCCTCACCGATGCCTACAAGCGCTTGCTGAAACCTGCCATTGAAACCGAGTTTGCCGCACTCAGCAAGGAGAAGGCTGATGAAGAAGCCATTCGGGTATTCGCAGAAAACCTCCGTCAGTTGTTGCTGGCCCCTCCTTTGGGGCAGAAACGGGTGATGGGTATCGACCCTGGATTCCGTACGGGATGCAAAGTGGTCTGCCTGGATGCACAAGGTACCCTTCTGCATAACGAGGCCATTTACCCCCACCCGCCCAAATCTGAATATGCACAGGCAGCCCGAAAGGTTGTAAAGTTAGTGGAACAATATAAAATCGAGGCTATTGCTATCGGAAACGGCACGGCCAGCCGTGAAACAGAGCAGTTTGTAACCAGCCAGCGCTACGACCGTGAAGTACAGGTTTTCGTCGTCAGCGAAGATGGAGCGTCTATTTACTCAGCCTCTAAAACTGCCCGCGAAGAGTTTCCGGATTATGACGTAACGGTACGTGGTGCCGTATCTATCGGCAGAAGACTGATGGACCCACTGGCTGAACTGGTGAAGATTGACGCCAAATCCATCGGTGTGGGACAATACCAGCACGACGTGGACCAGACCAAGCTGAAGGCTTCACTCGACCAGACCGTAGAAAGTTGTGTCAACCTGGTGGGCGTGAATGTCAACACCGCAAGCAAGCACCTGCTGACCTACGTTTCCGGATTAGGTCCTACACTGGCACAGAATATCGTGGACTACCGTACTGAAAACGGTCCGTTTGAGTCACGTCGCCAGTTATTGAAGGTGCCGAGAATGGGGGCCAAAGCCTACGAACAGTGTGCCGGATTCCTCCGCATTCCGCAAGCCAAGAATCCGCTGGACAATTCTGCGGTTCATCCGGAAAGCTACCCGATTGTGGAACAGATGGCTAAAGACCTGAACTGCACGGTAGCCGACTTGATTAAGGACAAAGAGCTCCGCAGTAAAATCGATTTGAAGAAATACGTGACCGATACGATAGGTTTACCCACCCTGACGGATATTCTGCAGGAACTGGATAAACCCGGAAGAGACCCTCGCCAAAAAATACAGGTATTTGAGTTTGACAAGAACGTACGTACCCTGGACGACCTGCAGGAAGGGATGGAACTGCCCGGCATCGTGACCAACATCACCAACTTTGGCTGCTTTGTCGACATCGGTATCAAGGAAAACGGACTGGTGCACGTGTCGCAACTGGCCGACCGTTTTGTCAGCAATCCGGCCGACGTGGTACGCATCCACCAGCATGTACGGGTCAAAGTCATGAGCATTGACCACGAACGGAAACGTATTCAGCTCACCATGAAAGGATTGAACAACTAAATTGACAGATAACAATGAAACAAGATGAAAAGGAGCTGTGCGGCTGGTTTATTTTCTGCCCCAAACAGCAGCTCCTTCTGGTTAAAGACGGAGACAGGTTCCACATCCCATATTCCGTGGAACCTCCCGTACAGCTTCCTGCTGATACGCCCATACATACCGTCGGGGAAATTCTGGGCCATCCGGCAAAAGCATGTGCCCTTCCGCTGGAAGCACTAACAGGACAGAACACCTCATTTATTCCGACAGACCTGCGTGCTTCGTACGATGTACTGCCACTGGAAGAATACCAATGTGCCGGGAAAGCCTCTCAAATACTGACATGGGACAAGAACAGCCGCTTTTGTCCGGCTTGCGGCACCCCTACCACACAGACGGGCCCCATCACCAAACGATGCCCTCACTGCGGACAGGAAATCTATCCGCGCATTTCTCCTGCTGTTATCGTTTTAATAAAGAAAGGGGATAGTGTATTACTGGTACACGCACGCAACTTCCGGGGCAGTTTCAAAGGACTGGTAGCCGGCTTTTTGGAACCTGGCGAAACACTGGAAGAGTGCGTACACCGCGAAGTAATGGAAGAAACTGGTATCCGTATCAAAAACCTGAAGTATTTCGGGAGCCAGCCCTGGCCTTATCCAAGCGGTATCATGGTGGGATACTATGCGGAATATGAAAGTGGAACCATCAAATTACAAGATGAAGAACTGAGTGCCGGAGCATTCTACCACCGCGACCACCTGCCGGAAATCCCCAAGAAACTAAGTATTGCGCGAAAGTTGATTGACGCATGGTTAAACAACGAGATATGAAAAAAGCAGCATCATTTCTTATCCGACTTTTTCAACAGCTTCTGAGCCGGATAACCAAATTCGGGAAACAGTGCATAAGCTGGTATGTACATACTTTCCGTAAATTGCCATGGTACGGGCGTACCGGAATGGGAATCCTCACCGGCATTGGCATGCTCATCGTCTTACTGGTCATGATTGACCTCAATTTCTTGTGGCTGTTCGGAAAATCACCGAGCATGTTCAACATCAAAGAGCCTATACAGCACATCGCCTCCGAAATTTACAGTGCCGACGGAAAACTGATTGGAAAATTCTACTCAGAAAACCGTACACCGGTGGAATACAAGGATATTTCTCCGATACTGGTCAAGACGCTGGTCTGTACGGAGGACGAACGCTTTTACAAGCATTTCGGTATCGACTTTGAAGGAGTATTTGCTGCCGCCAAAGACTACGTAGCTCACGGAACGGCACGCGGAGCCAGTACCATCACCCAGCAGCTGGTCAAAAACCTGTTCAAGGTACGTTCACAATACTCTACCGGACTCTTAGGACATATTCCCGGAGTAAAACTGCTGATTATGAAGGCCAAGGAATGGGTTACAGCGGTCAAGATTGAAATGCTGTACAGCAAAGAAGAGATTCTGACCATGTATTTCAACACGGTAGACTTCGGAAGCAACGCATTCGGCATCAAGACGGCCTGTCATACCTATTTTAATACAACTCCCGATAAAATTACCGTAGAACAGGCTGCCACACTTATCGGTCTGCTGAAGGCTACTACTTATTATAATCCTAAAATCAACCCGAAGAACAGTCTTTCACGACGGAATGTGGTATTGGGAAAGCTTTATGAACACCATGTGCTGAACAAGTATCAGCTGGACTCCATCCGGAAACTTCCCACCATTCTGAAATTCAAGCAGGAGAATTATTACACTGGTCCGGCACTCTATTTCCGCGAAGCCATAGCCAATGAACTGAAGGAATGGTGCAAGGAAAATAATACAGACCTCTATGGCGACGGACTGAAAATTTATACCACACTCGACAGCCGGATGCAGCAATATGCCGAAGAAGCTGTCAGCCGTCAGATGCGCGAAGTACAGAAACGGTTTGATGCGCATTGGGGCACGCAGGCTCCGTGGCGGGACCGGAATGGGGAGGAAATTCCTCGCTTCATCGAAGAGCTGGCCGAAAAGACACCGGCCTACCAGTATCTGTCCCATAAATACGGCAACCAGACTGATTCCATCACCTACTACCTGAACCAGCCTCATCGTTGCAAAGTCTTCGACTATGACCTCGGACAAAAAGATACCCTGTTCAGCACCATGGACTCTATCCGCTACATGGAACGCTTCATGCACTGCGGATTTGTAGCCATCGCTCCGCATACGGGAGAAGTAAAGGCATGGGTAGGCGACATCAATTTCCAATCTTGGAAATACGATAAGGTGTTGTCCAAGCGTCAGCCCGGCTCTACCTTCAAACTCTTTGTCTATACTGAAGCCATGAATCAGGGATTATCTCCCTGCGACCTGCGTGTGGATGAAAACATCCCCTGGGAAGTGGAAGAAAATGGAGAAAAGAAACTCTGGATGCCTCACAATGCCAATGGAGGTGCCACTCTCGATACCATGTCTCTGAAAATGGCGTTTGCCCAATCGGTCAACACCATTGCTGCCAACATAGCCCATGAAGTAGGTATTCACCAGATAGCCACTACTGCACACCGCATGGGCATCCAGACCAAGCTGGAAGAAACACCGGCCCTCAGCCTGGGAGCTTCTGACGTATCGCTATTGGAGCTGGTTTCTGCCTACGGCACCGTAGTGAACGATGGAGAAGCCATTCAGCCCATACTGATTACCCGTGTAGAAAATAAGGATGGAAAAGTTATCTACCAGAAAGAGGCCGAAACAACCCAGGCCATTCCTTACGCCAGTGCCTACCTTATGCAACAGATGTTAAGAGGTGGACTGACTTGCCCGAAAGGAACTTCACAAGCGCTCTGGCGTTTCCGCATCTTTGATAAAGGTACGGAGTTCGGCGGGAAGACCGGTACCTCTTCCAATCACTCCGATGCCTGGTTTGTGGGTATCAGTCCCAACCTGGTAGGAGGAGCCTGGGTAGGCGGAGAGTACCGCAGCATTCATTTCCGCACAGGCGAACTAGGGCAAGGCAGTCGCACCGCACTGCCCGTATTCGGATATTTCATGGAAAAAGTATTGGCCAATCCGGAGCTTGCCGCACTTTATGCCAAGAAATTCCCAAGTCCTAAAGAAAAGCTGGACCGTTCATGGGATTGTAATGACTATTTCCCTCACTACTGTGACAGCGATTCCATTCTTATCACGCAGGGAGATTCATTACTTTTCGAAGCAGAACACGCCGCTCCTACAGAAGATTAACCTATTGATATTCAACACGAATCTAAATTCAACTCAAAATACACTTGTGTTTAAGACAAAACGCTTTGACGTTTGAATCAAAACGCAAGTGCTTTAAGATAAAACGCCTTTGCGTTTGCATTGAAACGTACTTGCGTTTCAAACCAAATGCAAAGGCGTTTTTTAACGACCTTCAAAACACTCTATTAAGTATGTAAAAATCTATACCTCATTCTTTCTTTTTTATTTTTTTTCTTACCTTTGCGGTGCATCCTCTCGAAGGGATGTCTGTAACAACAGAAACACTTTAAACAAAAAATATTAGAGATTATGATGACTATTGACAAATTCAACTTTGCCGGCAAAAAGGCAATCGTTCGTGTGGACTTCAATGTACCTTTGAACGAAGAAGGTAAAATTACAGACGATACTCGTATCCGTGGTGCACTGCCTACTTTGAAAAAAATCTTGGCAGACGGTGGTGCTTTGATTATCATGTCACACATGGGTAAACCCAAAGGCAAAGTAAACGCTAAATATTCTTTGAGCCAGATTGTAGACGCTGTAGCTGCTGCTCTGGGTACTCCGGTTCAGTTTGCTCCTGACTGTGCTAAAGCTCAGGATGCTGCTGCTGCTTTGAAACCGGGTGAAGTATTGCTGCTTGAAAACCTCCGTTTCTATCCGGAAGAAGAAGGTAAGCCTGTAGGCATTGAAAAAGAAGATCCTGCTTACGAAGACGCTAAGAAAGCTATGAAGGCTTCTCAGAAAGAATTCGCTAAGACTTTGGCTTCTTACGCTGACTGCTACGTAATGGACGCATTCGGTACTGCTCACCGTAAACACGCTTCTACAGCTGTTATCGCTGACTACTTCGATGCAGACCACAAGATGTTGGGCTACCTGATGGAAAAAGAAGTACAGGCTGTTGACAACGTATTGAAAGACATCAAACGTCCGTTCACTGCTATCATGGGGGGGTCAAAAGTTTCTACTAAGATCGGTATCATCGAAAACTTGATGGACAAAGTAGACAACTTGATTCTTTGCGGTGGTATGGCATTTACTTTCGCTAAAGCTCAGGGTGGTAAGATCGGTAACTCATTGGTAGAAGATGACAAACTGGATCTGGCTTTGGAAATCATGGCTAAGGCTAAAGCTAAAGGTGTAAACTTGGTTTTGGGTTGCGACTGTATCGCTGCTGACAAGTTTGCTAACGATGCAAATACTCAGGTTTGCGAAGACAAGAACATTCCTGACGGATGGATAGGTCTGGATGCAGGTCCTAAGACTCGCGAAGAATTCAAAGCTGCTATCAAGGGTGCTAAGACTATCCTGTGGAACGGTCCTGCCGGTGTATTCGAAATGGACAACTTCGCTGGTGGTTCTAAGGTAATCGCTGAAGCTATTGCTGAAGCTACTAAAGAAGGTGCTTTCTCATTGATCGGTGGTGGTGACTCTGTAGCTTGTATCAACAAGTTCGGTATGGCTGACCAGGTATCTTATATCTCAACTGGTGGTGGTGCATTGCTCGAAGCTATCGAAGGTAAAATCCTTCCGGGTATCGCAGCTATCCGTGGCGATAAATAATGCATAAATACTTTATCGTAAATATTTCAAGGCATGACTTTTCGGTCATGCCTTTTTTTATTTCCTGTTCGTACATAAAACCCCATATTATTTTGATAAGAGATTGTTTTTTCCGAAATTTGCACTTACCAACAAAAGTATTATGCAGAAATTTATCTATCTCATTTTCCTTCTATTATCTGTCATATACACACGTTCAGAGGCACAAGTATTTCAATATATCGGTATCGCAGACGGACTTAGCAGTCGAAGAGTTCTCTCTATTCAACAAGGAGAACACGATTACATATGGATTCTTACTCACAAGGGAATTGACCGTTATAACGGAAAGCAGTTTGCACATTATCCGCTGATTAAAGACGGAACGGTTGTCAACTGTTTCCCTAATCTGAATATTTTAAAAACAGACAAGGAAAAAAAGTTATGGGAAATTGGGAAAGACGGACTGGTTTTCAACTTGAATGAAGCCAGAGACTCCTTTCAACTGGTATTTGATTTACATGAGCAGTTCCCGGAAACTCAAAAGTGCCCGATAACTTGCATCTATCTAGACGATGAAAAGAATATCTGGTTCTGTACAGAAGGATATCAATATCTTTATAATGGAGATACTCAAAAGACGCATAAAATAAGTCAGAAAATCCCCGGTAAAGTAACTTGTATCACACAGGCAAAGGGAAATAAATATTTCATATCCACTGAACAGTTTCTGTATTCAGCAGTCTTAAATAAAGGTCAACTGACAAATGTACAGAGAATCAATATCTCTACCATTAATATTATAGATTACATTTATTATCATAAACCTACAAACAAGCTTATCATCAATGCCCTGCTCGATAAATTGTTTATCTATACCCCAGATAGTGGAGAATTAATAGACATCGGAAAACACCTGAAAGACATTGGAGTTAACACCATCACGCCCAACCGGAAAAACCTGGATGAAGTGTTCATTGCAACCGATGGAGACGGAGTATACAAACTGGATGTCAGAAAAAAGGAACTTTCTCATTTCTTAAAAGAAGACAATGAGAGTTTCAACAAGATGAACGGAAGTATCATCAAGGATATCTATATGGACCAGAGTAACCGTATCTGGAACGTGATTTATCCCATCGGTATTACCGTCTATTCAGAAAAATACCCTAAATACCAATGGCTTAAACATGCACCGAACAGCAGCAACACTTTGTCAAACGACTGTATTAACGGCATCATGGAAGACTCTGATGGAGATATATGGTATGCCACCTGTAACGGAATAAGCTGTTATGACATAAGTGAAAAAAAGTGGAAAAGCTATTGCACAGAGAAGGAACTTCCTCAATATGAGAATCATATCTTCTTGTCCGTATGCGAAATAAGACCGGGAATTATCCTGGCCGGAGGTTATATGTCCGGCATCTTCCGCATAGACAAGAAGGCCGGAACTACAACTTTCCATCAGCAAGGAAAATCGCAGGCACGTGAAACCCCGGACAAATATATCCGCGGACTGATAAAAGATAAAAATGAAGTTATCTGGAGTGGAGGATTCTACAGCCTGAAAAACTTTGATACACGTACGCAGGAAAAACAGGAATACAGTAGCTCCTACCCTATCACGTATCTTTTAGAAAGAAATGAAAATTCTTTCTGGGTAGGAACCATACAAGGATTATATGTATTCGATAAACCGAAACAGCAACTGTATCCTTACATGGAAAAAGAAGACTTTGGCTGTATCAATGCAATCTACAATACTCCCGATTTGAAAAAAACGTATGTCGGCACCTACGGTAACGGGTTGTTTGTCATTGATAATCAAACAAATGAAATCACACACTGCATGGCCAATAACAGCGGCTTGCAAACCAATAATATCTATAGTATTGTTCCTGACAAGAACGGTAATTTGTTTTTAGGAACAGAAAATGGACTGTCTTTCTATAATCTGAAAGAACAGACTTTTACCAACTGGACCCGGGAACAAGGTTTACAAGGAGCTAACTTTAATCCGACTGCCGGAATACATACCCGAAACGGTCAGCTGATTTTTGGAAGCAACGAGGGAGTTATTATCTTGCCCGACAGCCTGGAACTACCTTCAAACTTTTCTAGTCACATGGTATTCTCTAACCTGAATATCATGTACCACCCTGTATACCCGATGGAAAAGAATTCTCCTTTGACAAAAACTCTGGACGAAACCAATTTCATTCAATTGAAATACGACCAGAACACATTCTCAATGGACGTGTCTTCCATCAATTTCGACAATCCATCAAGTATTCTGTATAGTTGGAAACTGGAAGGATTCTACGACCAATGGACTCCTCCCACCAGCAACGGAACCATACGCTATACTAACTTATCGCCAGGTAATTATACTCTAAAAGTGCGATCTATCCTGCTCGATAACCAGCAGATACTGGAAGAAAGAGAAATACAGATTATGGTAGAACGCCCTTTCTGGCTGACTTTCTGGGCCTTTCTGGTATATGCTTTGTTGATTAGTGGAGCAGCCTACACTTTCCTGCGCTACCAGATTATCAAACGTGAGCGGAAAACTTCTGAAGAAAAAATCAATTTCTTTACACATGCCGCACACGATATCCGTACACCGTTGACCATGATTAAGGCTCCTCTGAGTGAAATCATGGAAAAGGAAAACTTAAGTGAAAACGGACAAAAGAATATTAAGCTAGCCATGCAAAGCACCGAGAACCTGGCAGAACTGGCTAATAACCTGATTAACTTTCAGAAAGAAGAACTATACTCTTCACAAACCATCGTGACAGAGCACGAATTAAACCATTACTTAAGCAACTACCTGCTTCAGTTTGAAAGCTTTGCCCGCCAGAAAGACATCAAACTGTCTTACGAAAGTACGTTTGATAGCCTGAATGTATGGATTGATGTAAGTAAAATGGATTCCATCTTACGTAACTTGTTGTCTAATGCCCTGAAATATACCCCGCAAGGAGGGGGTGTATCGCTAAAAGCTGAACACAACAAAAACAACTGGACACTCACCATCTCTGATACTGGCATTGGAATGAACAAAGAAGACCAGAAAAAACTCTTCAAATATTTGTTCAGAGGATACAACACTGCCAACCAGACTACCACTGGATGTGGCATCGGAATGTTGCTGACCTATCGCCTGATTGAAAATCATGAAGGTAAAATCTCATTCAGCAGTACAGAAAACGTAGGAACCACTTTCGTATTGAGTTTCCCCATAAAAAGCAAAAACTATCTGTATAAAAAAGAAGAAAAAGAAGCCACCACGGAGAAGACACAGGCTATAGAAAAAAAGACAACGGAAAGTATTATAACAGATGTACAATTCACCAATGTACAGACAGACGGACAAGCTCCTTTCATTCTTGTGGTAGAAGATAATGTATCTCTGAGATCGTTCATTATGCACAGCCTCTCAGACACCTATCGTGTAGAGGGTGTTGGCAATGGACAAGAAGCCCTTGATTTTGTCCACGAAAAGCAACCGGACTTAATTCTGTCTGATATCATGATGCCAATAATGGATGGCAAAAGAATGTGCCAGATACTGAAAGAACAAATGGAAACTAGCCATATTCCAATTATTCTTCTTACCGCACTCGGCGACAAGGAACATATTCTGGAAGGACTGGAAATTAAAGCCGACCAGTATCTGGTGAAACCTTTTGATATACATATTTTAAAAGCTACCATTCATACCCTTATAGAAAACCGAAGGACGTTACGTGACCGCTTTAAATCGGCCGTAACCGCATTACCGGAAGAAGCTCCTGCCGTGGAATTGCCCACAAGCCTGGACGACGAGTTTATTCAGAAAGTGACCGAACTTGTCAAAGAAGGATTAGGAAAGAACTTCAATGTAGATACCCTGTGCGCTTCAGTTAACATGAGCCGTACCAGCTTCTACAACAAGATTAAAGCTTTAACGGGAATAGCTCCAGCTGAGTTTATCCGTAATATCAGAATGCAAGAAGCTGCCCTAATGTTAAAAAGCCAGCGCTATACGGTAGCCGAGGTTTCAGACAAAATGGGTTTTGCCGACCCCAAATATTTTACGGATACCTTTAAAAAATTTTATGGAGTCCCCCCAAGTATTTACATGAAAAAGAATTAAACGCAATAACATGAATTTCTATTTAAGAGCATTTTTCATCTTCTTCCGAATAGGTCTATTCACCATTGGAGGAGGATATGCCATGGTTCCTTTAATAGAGGCCGACCTGGTAGACAAACGAAAATGGATAAAAAAGGAAGACTTTCTTGACTTGATGGCACTGGCACAAACTGTACCAGGCATCTTTGCCGTCAACATTGCCATCTTTATCGGCTATAAACTGAAAGGATTCTGGGGAGCTTTCTGGATGGCTCTAGGTACCATACTTCCCTCTTTTCTCATCATCCTTGCTATCGCTCTGTTTTTCAGACAATTCCAACATGTAGAAGCTGTAGAACATGTGTTCAAAGGCATCCGCCCCGCAGTAGTAGCCTTAATTGCAGCTCCTACCTTCAAAATGGCAAAATCGGCCCGTATCAACCGATACAATATCTGGATCCCGGTGGTTTCGGCACTACTGATATGGCTTCTCGGTTTTTCGCCTATCTATGTCATCATCCTCAGTGGATTAGGAGGTTACCTTTATGGACGCTACCAAAAGAAATATAACTAAAAGGAGATAAACTATGGTACTTTTATTACTGAAACTATTCTACACGTTTTTCAAAATAGGTTTATTCGGATTCGGGGGAGGTTACGCCATGATTTCCATGATACAAGGAGAGGTAGTCACCCGTTACGAATGGCTCAGTTCGTCCGACTTTACAGACATCATCGCTATCAGCCAGATGACCCCTGGTCCTATTGGTATTAATTCTGCTACCTACGTGGGATACACGGCCATGGTAAATGCCGGCTACTCACACGCAGTCGGCATACTAGGCTCTACGGTGGCCACATTCTCTGTGGTACTACCTTCGTTTATACTCATGATATTTATCAGCCGTTTTTTTCTGAAATATCAACGTCATCCGGCAGTAGAAGCCGTATTTAATGGCCTGCGTCCCGGAGTAGTCGGTCTGCTTGCAGCTGCTGCTCTCGTACTGATGAATGGGGAAAATTTCGGAACAGACACGTACCAAATCATTATCAGCATCCTGCTTTTTATCGGATGCTTCATTGCTTCCAACCGATATAAGGTAAACCCGATTCTGCTGATTGTATGCAGTGGTATCTTAGGCTACGTTATATACTAAAAAGAACTTTACTCTTCACTCTCCGGTAAAATGGACTGGGGAGTGGGGATAGAAAAATCATTGTCTGCAAACAAAGATGCCAACCCCGAAACCTGCTTTAAACGAAGTAATTCATCTTTATCCATTCCTATATTTTTCATAATCCATTTATCCGACATCCCAGCCTGGGCCAGTTCCGCCACAATATTCGTCATTAATCCAATATCATGAGTCCCCCGCGCACGATTATGACGGATGGTAGATCCCATACGGTTAGACAAATCCTTATCAATTACCACTACAGGCAACATCCCTTTCTCACGTTCATAAATTCGCTGAGAGGTTTTCAGCACCTGATAACGATGAAACCCATCTACAATAATATACTTGTCCTTTTCCTTGTCATAATAACATACGCAAGGCATAGTAAATCCATCTTCCCAAATTGACAGTTCCAATAACTTCATTTCTGGGGGCGCCACCACATTCGGATTATAATTATTGGCACACACTTTCTCCACCGGTACGGCTTTTACATGGTAAACCGGACTTGTTTTCTCTTCTATGTCCATATCTTCTTATATTGTTGTAAAATATAATCTTTCATTTTTTTCTCTTCTTTGTTCATGGCAAATCCCATATATTTACATGCATAATCATTACGAAGAATACACAAGCACATACGTTTATAAGTAGGTATTTCCCTGAACTCCGCAATATCAATATCATCCAAATACTCCATCATAACCGGACGCTTGGTCGTCTTGTAGTTACTTTTATTTCTTACCGTTATCGGGATATTCAGCTTTTCAAGTTTTGCTATCGTTTCATCACTCAAACAACCACCTTTCGTTCTCCAGAACTTAATGCTGGTATGCAGCTTGTTTAAATAACCTCTTCGGGTTTCCTCCGGAAGTGTGGAAAGTAGAAATTCCATGAAGGACTTCCAAGTATGCCCCTCCGGTAATTTAATAGAACCGTATCCCATCGCATGGGTACCTCCATAAATAGCAGAAAAATTAACTCCGTTCACACGGCCAATCATCCGTCCCCAAGTATCCGGCTCTATAGCTTTATACAAGCGTAAACTCTCAATGGCCTCACTAATAAAAGGACTGGCCACTCGCTGCCGTTCCAAGCTCACACCTGCATAATAATAAAGGTCATACAGGCGATTGTAATCCCAACCGAATTTTCCATTTGCAGTCCAGATATCAGTCGTTTTCCAATCATAAATGGGATAAAGATTATACACATCATTGGCAATCTTGGAAGTCCACTGATAATTGTGATAAAGCTGTTGCTTCAAACCACCGTAAATGGTACGCCATCGGTTATAGCTTTCTTGAGTTCGTATTCCAACCAGACAAGCTGTACGTACTGCCTTTTTCTTTTCATGCAACCAGGCAGCAAAACGTAGTTGAAACTCATAGTCCCACATATTTTCATGAAAGAAATCAAAATCTTGTGCCCTCAGCACATTTTGAGGAATTTCTCGTACCCAAATATCTCGTACTTTCTCATCCCATGGTCGCCAATAATGCTGATACATGGAAGTACACGTCCTTACTTTAAAAGGAACGCAAACCCGATACACATCAAGAATATCTTTATTCTTCTCCAAAATACGATTAACAAACTCAATGGTATGGTCATACTGCACTTCATAATCCATAAAAAAGACACCAAGCTTTATATTCAGTTGATGCCGACGTATATAATCAATACATAAATTAAGCAGCACACCACTGTCCTTTCCTCCAGAAAACGACACGTAAATGTTATCAAATTCTTTAAAAAGAACAGCCAAACGCTCTTGTGTCAGTTCATAGACATTTTTCGGTTTTTCATTCGTTTTCATGCTTCTTCCTCATTTTAAGATACAAGCTCCACGCACGTTCTATTTCAAATCCGTGTGTACGGAAATATGATTCATGAGGTTTCTGAACAACAGCCTCCACGTCCCTTTCTTCTCCCAAGAAATCATTATCCACAGCCTTCAATAAGCTCACAAAAACATCTTCATCGTCATTACTGACATAATAGTTATTGATTACCAAAGATTTTTTCCGTACCTCTACAGGAAAAAAACCGACTACCTGATTAGCATAAAATGCCACAAACCAAATAAATGATTCATTGGTTTTAAAGGGATAATTATGATTATACTTAATAATTTCCGGATTCATCACCAACGGGGCTATGCAACTGTACAGTTCAGGAGATGTGCCGGCCATTTTTATCACGGCTATCATATATCTATTGTTTTCGTTTCAACTATGTCAAGCAAAAATAACAAATATCTTTCAAATAAGCTTATTCACTAATAATTATATATCATGAAGTAATGCCTCAAAGGTAGAAAAACATGTAGTTCGTCCGTTTTCATCTGTATAAAGAAGCATATCGGGTGCTTGCACATCCAGTAAAGGCAGCTTCTGAGCGGAAGAACAAGTATCCAGACAAAAATAATGATGACGGTTCAAAGCATTCTGCGCCCAATGACGTAGCACTTCATCTTTCGCCTTTAAAACAATAGATTTCTCCCCCGACACCTCAGGAGAAAAGCCACCATGCATCAAATCAAACTTAATCCGGGCATGATTGGCAAACAATGTATCCATCCGGTTGTTCAATATCAGATCTTCCGTCACGCCACATTCCAACCCTCCGGTTGAAGAAAGAAGCCAAAGACGATCAGACAAAACCAACGCCTGTTCAATATCATGAGTAGACAGAAGAATAGCCCTCTTTTCCTCTATGGCCAGACGATGCAGAAGATTCATGATTTCAATACGGCTTACCACATCTAAAAAAGCAGTCGGTTCATCCAACAATATCAACGGACATTCCTGCACCAGCGCTTTTGCAATCATCACTTTCTGTCGTTCTCCGTCAGAAAGTTCAGCCATATAACATCGTGCCTTATGTGCTATCTCTACGGCTTGCAGTGCATGTTCTACCAACTGCTTGTCGGTCTTATCCAAACGTCCGAAAAATCCTGTATAAGGCTGTCGTCCCAAGGCGACCAGTTCATATACTGTCAACCCTCCTGCTTGCGTACGGTCTGTCAATACGACCCCTATGGTTCTTGACAACTCACGTTCGGAGTAGGCAGACAAATCACGCCCCAATAGTTTCAAGTCGCCAGATAAAGACGGTTGAGCAGCCGCCAAAGTGCGAAGCAAGGTAGATTTACCTGCTCCATTCGCTCCCAGTAGGCATGTCAATTCCCCACGAAAAAGCTGAAAATTCAGACCGGAATGTACTTCCGTCCGCTTCTTCCCTACCTGATAACCGATTGTCAGGTTACGACCCTCTACCACGATTTCCGATTGATTCATCAGTTAAAGTATTGAATTCGACGTTGATTGATAATGACATAAATGATGACCGGCGCCCCCAAGATTGGAGTTACGGCATTCAGCGGTATTACCCCCGACTCTCCCGGAAGGACGCAAATCAAGTTACACAGCAATGCCAATGCTCCTCCGGCAAGCAGCGTAACAGGCATCAGCGAATTATGGTTGGAGGTACCCAGCATCAAACGAGCCAGATGAGGAACTGCCAGACCGATAAAAGATATAGGGCCACAGAATGAAGTCGTTACCGCAGTCAGCAATCCGGTAGCCAACAATAAGAAGTTACGTACCCGGCGAATATTCACTCCCAGATTTTCGGCATAGCGCGGCCCCAAAAGCAAGGCATTCAAAGGCTTAATAAGCATAACTGCTACTAACAAGCCTACCACAGTCAGCAACGAAAAGGCCGGAAGCTGCTCCAAAGAAACTCCACCAAAGTTTCCCATTCCCCACACCATATACGAGTGGACTCCTTCTGCCGTAGCAAAGAAATTCAACAAAGAAATCAGTGAAGAAGTAATATAGCCTATCATGATACCGGCTATGAGCAGCATTACATTACTTTTTATCAAAGAGGATAAAAACAATACCAAAGCCAACACAGCTACAGCACCCAAAAATGCACCTAATATGACAGAAAAAAATCCGGAAAGTGTAAACACACCTGTGGCAATGGTTCCTCCTCCGGCAAGCATCACAAGTGCGACTCCCAAGCTGGCTCCTGAACTGATTCCTAAAATAGAAGAATCGGCCAATGGGTTACTGAAAACCGTCTGCAACATCAGTCCGGAAGCCGACAAGGCTGCTCCACAAAGCAAAGCCGTGATGCATTGAGGAAAACGCGATTCCCACACGATAAACGTCCAGCTTGCCTTTTCAGCCTCTTCTCCACTTAAAATACGCAGCACTTCCTGCGCCGGAATATCTACCGAACCTAAAAATAAATTGGCTACCACTAAAAGCGCTATCAAAAGAGCCAGGGTGCCGAATATTACGTAATGTTTTTTATCAGAATGTATCATTCCGCTAAATTACTAAAATATTTCGGTTCATAACCTTCAAGCAACTCGGGATGGAATATTTTTACCATATCTTTCAACAATATCTCCGGATGAAAAGGGGATTCTTCATAAAAAGGTATCCGATAGGTGTTACATCCATAAATCCGACGTTCGCGGAATGCCTTGAAACGAGTATAAAGCGAGTAGTCCTTCTGAAGTTCCTTATAGGTCTTATCTTGTGGCTGATTGTATTTTATCAACCAGAAATCGGCATGTTCTCCTTTGTCGAAAACGGCTTCAAAAGCCATCGGCACAGAACCACTGTTCGGCAATTCTGCAAAAACATAATCTGCTCCGGCATCTGCATACAAGCGTCCTGTAGTACTCTGTCCTCCGGCAATATACCATGCAGAGCCATACTTCAAATCACTTAATACCGTAGGACGGGAGGTAGCCTGTGCCGCCAAATCTTTTACTGCCAGGTATTCTTTTTCTATCTGTGCAAAAAGTGAATCTCCCCGCTGTTCCTGCCCTACCAGCAATCCGTAAAAGCGCAGCCATTCTGCACGCCCTAACGGGGAGGTTTCCATGTAATCCGCACATTCGATTACGGGTACTCCCAACTTTCCTACCCGACCGTATCCTCCGCTGTTCTCAAACGGGGAAAGCATGATAGCATCCGGACGAAGGTCGATAATTTTCTCAATATCCGGATTCATTCCGTTTCCGCAATCTACAATTTCTCCATTCCGGCATCCATTCTGTACCTCCGGCATCTTGAAATATTCCAGATTGCAGACTCCCCTGATACTTTTGGCCTGTCCCAATTCTTTCAACACACTTCCATGCACCACAGAATACACCACAGCCCGTTCCAACGGAACCCGTACGACAGTCCCCTCAGGCAGATTCTCCGGAACCGGCTGAGTCTTATCAGTCAACAGATAAGTATGCAATATTTTCAATGTATCCCATGGGTTACGGATAGAAACCATGGTATAATCAGAGAACTTTACCACAGACAAGTTAGTGGCATACCTCATTTTCAGGGTATCTCCTTCCTCCTGAACGGAAGAAGTCTTGCTTCCTCCGCCGCAGGCAGAGAGAAGCAAGACTGTAATTACTATATGGGCAGATAGTAAAATTTGTTTCATAAAAATCAATCAATGAAAACCATTGTTTTAGGGTTCTGACCACCACAATCAAACTTTTCTACAAAGTTACCGTTACGGTCAAAACGATACATCGTACCATTTGAGTTCGAATAGAATGTCACTCCAATATAAATATCTCCCTTCTCATCATCCACACTCATCATGTATACACTTGATGTAGCCAGTTCTGCCGGTGCATTTTTCAGGAAAGAAGATGAATTTACCGTAGCAGTCTTAATATTATAAGAGAAGAATGTATTGTTCGTACTTGTTTCAGGCCAATTAGAATAATCTGTTTCCGAATTTACAAAATACACCATATCATCTCCTACAGCCATATTAGTAGCAACTCCTAACGAAGTCTGCTTATTACCATTCTGCGGCTCTATCATCTGAGCAGAATATCCTTTATCCGCATAATTTCCCCAAGAAATCAAGAAAATTTTTCCATCTTCTTCCAACACTTGATTCGGGTTAATATCAACAGTTAAAGTCGTTTCTAACTGCATGTTATCTGCATTAATGACAAACAACTCTTTCTGATACTGATTCCCGGCATCATTCTTTAAATATGAATTAGCCACGTACAACTTGCCATCACATTCTGCAATACCTTCCAAGTTATTTCCCCCGGTAAATGTAGCTACCACCTTCAGGGTATTTGCATCCAGTTTCGTCACTTGACCACCATATTGCGTCATATAAATATACCCGTCATCAGCTGCCAAATAACGAGGAGCTCCCTCTGATTCTGGAATTGTATAGCGCTGTTTCTCTACTCCAGCCGTATTCATCCGAACCAAATATCTTGAACCTGCAATAATTGCATAAAGGTCATTATTATATTCAATCATGGACTGTCCTGTATCACCTAATTTAGCCTGATTCTGAGTATAAAAAATATCATTAATAAATTCGGCATCTTTATCCGGTGCATAAAAAGACAATGTTGCATTGTTATACCCCATGGTACCTTCATTCAGAATAAATGCCCGATGAGTAGGAAGGGTAACCTTAGAACCACTGTCATCAAATAACTCTTCATCTTCGCTACAAGCTACCAGTGACGCTCCTAATGTCACCATGCAGCACAAACTGAAAAATAATTTTCTAAATTGCATAAATATTTAAATTTAAAAATGAATAGCAGCTGTTATTTTCCATGAACGCCCTGGCATTGGATAATACTTTATTACCTCATATTGCTCATTCATGAAATTAATTAAATCTGCCTGTAGTCTTAAACGACAGGTCTTAAATGAAAATTGCCGAGAAAGAGTTAGCGTTTGTTCCACATATCCTTCAATCTCATTCTCTGGAATATTCTGTGAGAAGTAATATCTTTTTCCGACTCCAATCAAACTATATCCTAATTTTACCCATGGAGTTTCCAAAATGACGGAACCGTTCCCATTATGTTCTGGCGTATAAGGCAATTGATCCTTATAATTTTTAGCATTCGGGTCAGTCAAATCAACAGCCTTTTGCCATGTATAACTTCCTGATACATATGCTTTAAACAATTCACCTAAAGGAATACCCATAGAAAGAGTAATATCCACTCCCCATATATGAGTTTTCCCATAATTCGCCATTCTCCATACATAAGTAGAAGGAAAAGCCACTATCTTGTCTGTTACCTGATTGAAGTACACATCTCCTGTAAATGTCAAATAGTCCCATACAGAGTTCCTTTTGGCCCCCCACGTTACGCCTATGTTATATTCCTTTGCTTTTTCCGGACGAAGAGAACGATTTCCTAAACGATAATAATACAAGTCGTTAAAGGTTGGGGTACGAAAAGTACTTTTATACATAGCCCTTAAAAAGAAATCTTGTTCACTGAAAGGTTTCCAATTCACCGAAAAAGAAGGGGATAATTTCTTCAAATCATCCGGCTTTTCTCCACTCTCCACATGTTCCTTTATATATGTATTTATCAAGGAAGCATCCATTTGCACACCATCCAATTGATAGCGAGCATGTAAGGCTGTCAAAGAAGTCACACGAGTGGGAAACGGACAATCCGGTAAATTGCTATCCAGTGTATTCACTGCTAAATCTTGAGCCAATGATACGGAAAAGCCCTGAAACGGTCGATACAAAACAGCTCCTGAGGCATAATATTCATGCTGGGTATAATGATCTGTGGAAACTCCCCCCTCATATTGTGCCCCCTTATCCTGGTATTTATTCCAGGCATAATTGTATTTAGCCAATGCCTGTAATGACCATTTCTCAGCTATTTTATCCTGATATTTTGCTTGCACAAAAGCATTCTTATCCCAAAGGCGTTCATTTGAAACAGGATTATACAAAATCACAGCTCCCGGTAATCCACGTTCTGACTGATAATAGTATGCCTTAACATTCAATTTTTTATCTTCCTTAAATTCATGAACAAGATTCCATTCCGTATGCCAGGAATCCACTTCCGAATTCGTTCTTTTCTCTGTCTGAGTATATTTCCCATTTTTCAGCAAAAAAGGATACTGTCCATCCGAACGTAAATAGTCTCCGTCAACAGACAAGACCGTCTTTTCGCCTAGCTGTTGTCCATATCGAAAATAAGGATTAACCAGTCCAAAAGAACCGCTTTTTACCTGAAACAACAATTGCCATTTTCTATCCTCCAGAAACTCGGGACGAGATGTTTCAATATTCAAGACTCCAGCCGAAGCATACAGTCTGGCAGACTGAAGCATATCTTCATTCTGACCTACACTTAACGATAAAGACTCTACGTTGTCTAAAGAAAAACGCCCTATATCTATCTGTCCAGCCTGACAATTGCTTACCGCAACTCCATCATAACTAATTGCAGTATGGGCAGCTCCCATATTTCGAACGGAAACTGTTTTCAATCCTCCCGTACCTCCATAATCACGCACATCAGTGCCTGCAAAACGCCTTACCGCATCTGCCATATTCTGAATACCCAGATCTTCCATCATGTCTTTTCCCAAACGCTGCACGGGAACAACTGAAGATATTTTATTCATCGTCTTCTTCCCACTCACCGTCACATCCGGAATCTGGTGCACCTTTCCTGTAATACTATCAGAGTCCGCATGTTGGGCATAAATAATATCTACACCTGCAAACAAGCAAAGACACATAGCTATAAGAAAGCGACAGCCGACAGTAATAGCCAGTTTCTTCAATCTGTTCATTTAAGTTTTAATTGTAATTCTACATTACGCACGTTCTTGCCATTCTTTCCTCGAGAATGCAAGCATGACTTTGTTTTGCAGGTCTTCTGACTTACTCCCGTTTGTCTTGCCTTCCCATCTTCATTTAAAAGACAGTGGCCTTGCAGAGGGTAGACAAACGTAAATGTCTGGAGCTTACAGCAGCGGGACTGTCCGGGACTTTCACCCGATTCCCTTTTCATCCGCGATTTCGCCAAACCGGAAATCAATACGGAACAAAACATTGCAAATATACATTTTTCCTTGAAAACAAAAATAAATTTCTATAGAATTATAGTACCATTCCACAAACAAGTATAAATTGCCCTACATATTCCTAATTTTCTCCTCATACATTCTACAAAACGTAGGAAAAAGTTCTCTGTTTCACAGTGCGAGATTTATATCCCACAGTGTGAAATATGTATCCCACACTATGGTTTTTGTATTTCACAGTGTGAAACAGAGAATTTGTCGTAGAATTTTCCACTTTTAGCAAGTACATACTGAAAAAGTACTACAGAAGAGACAATAGATTCACAAAAATCTTTACAAAAAGCATTTGCCTGCCAAACATTTTCTTACCTTTGAACATTATAATACATATACAACATTCACATTACTTTATTTATTATTACATAATCATGATTTTTACAGCTGAAAACATACTGATGATTGGCTCCATCCTTATTTTTTCCAGCATTCTCATCAGTAAAACCGGATACCGGTTTGGTATTCCCACTCTTCTACTTTTCCTGATAGTAGGAATGTGTTTTGGCAGTGACGGACTCGGACTGCAATTCAACAGTGCTTCAGACGCGCAATTCATTGGAATGATGGCACTAAGTATTATCCTGTTTTCCGGAGGTATGGATACCAAATACAACGAAATCAAACCCATCCTTACTCCCGGTATTGTACTGTCAACTGCCGGTGTATTGCTTACAACCTTGCTGACCGGTATATTTATATTCTATATTTCCGACTGGAACCGAACCAACATAGAATTAACCCTGCTTAGTTCCTTGCTGCTTGCCGCTACCATGTCGTCTACAGACTCTGCTTCTGTGTTCAACCTACTCCGCTCCCAGCGCATGAACTTGAAACAGAATCTACGCCCCATGCTAGAATTGGAGAGTGGAAGTAACGACCCGATGGCCTACATGCTGACCATCGTACTGATACAAGTGATTTCAAGTGGAAGTAATCCTGATTTTCTACTGATTACCAAAGACCTGCTCGTGCAGTTCTTCTTCGGTGGAGTCATCGGTTACGCCATGGGACGATTCAGCGTATGGCTGATAAACCGCATCAACCTGTCCAACAGTTCGCTTTACTCAATCCTCTTGTTGAGCCTGGTATTCATTACCTTCACCATTACGGACCTGCTGAAAGGAAATGCCTATCTGGCTGTCTACATCATGGGAGTCATTCTTGGAAACACCCGACTGGCTTTCCGAAAAGAAATCAATACCTTTATGAGCGGACTGACCTGGCTTTTCCAAATTATCATGTTCCTTACTTTAGGACTACTGGTCAACCCACACGAAATGCTCGATATCGCAGCGGTAGCCTTACTGATTGGTGTGTTTATGATTCTCGTTGCCCGTCCGCTCAGCGTATTCCTCTGCCTGCTACCTTTCCGTAACATTACGAATAAAGGCAGACTGTTTGTTTCGTGGGTGGGACTGAGAGGAGCTACCCCCATCATTTTTGCGACTTATCCGGTATTGGCACAGATTGAAGGTTCGCAGCAATTGTTCAACATTGTATTCTTCATCACGCTTCTGTCTTTGGTCATTCAGGGGATGACCATTACAAAGGCGGCAAAAATCCTGCAGCTGGACTTGCCCGCACCTAAAGAAGGGAATGAATTTGGAGTGGAACTGCCGGAAGAAATCGACACCCGCCTGAATGACCTCACCCTGACAGCCGAAATGCTGGAAAATAAAAACAGACTGGCCGAAATGCAGATTCCCAAAGGAACGTTGGTTATGCTCGTGAAACGTGGCAGTGAGTTCCTGATTCCCAACGGACAAATGGAATTGAAACCAGGAGACAAATTACTGCTTATATCAGAAAACAAAAACAAGTCGGCTGATTAGTTCTCAGCCAACTTGTTTTTCAAATATTCATAAAAATCGTACTGCGCGCGCACATCATCGTTACCCGGTTTTCTTTTAAAGATATTCCGCAACTGATTATCTACCCAACATGCTTTCCGATTGGCCGATAACTGGAGTTCCAGCATGTCTGTCAATTCCCGACGAAGTCTGCCGTCGAGAATAGGAGTTACCGCCTCGATACGACGATACAAATTACGACGCATCCAGTCGGGCGAACCGATAAAAACTAACGGATCACCTCCATTCCCAAAGTACCACACGCGGGCATGCTCCAAAAAACTATCCACGATACGGGTAACCCGAATATTCCGACTAAACGATTCTCCCGGAACCAGACAGCAGATTCCTCTTACAATCAAATCAATCTGCACCCCTGCCTCACTGGCACGATACAGCTCATCTATCATAGCCGTATCCTGCAAGGCATTCATCTTCAAAATAATCCGACCAGGCTTTCCTTCTTTTACAAAATCAATTTCCTGTTGAATCAGAGCTTTTAATTCCGGAAGCAGATTGAACCGTGCTATCAACAGGCGTTTGAAACGAGGCTCTGTCACTTCTTTCCGCAAGACCTTAAACAGGGTACACATGTCGTCCACTATCTGCTTGTTGCAAGTATACAAAGCTATGTCTGCATAAATTTTTGCTGTCTTCTCATTAAAATTACCCGTACTGACATACGCGTAGCTTCTTAACCGTTCTCCCTTGTCATTCTTCCGGAGAATCAATGCAACCTTGGCATGTACTTTCAGTCCCGGAATGCTGAATATAATGTCAATCCCCGCCTTCCGCATCAATTCGGCCGTAGCTAGGTTATTCTCTTCATCAAAACGGGCTTTCAGTTCCACAAACACCGTGACATGTTTCCCGTTTCGTGCGGCAGCAATCAAGGCATTAATCACTTCCGAATGTTCCGCCACACGATACTGCGTAATCATGATTTCACGACAAAATGGATCGTGAACGGCTTCATACAGAAAATGAATGAAATGTTCAAAACTGTGATACGGATAATAAAGCAGCATATCCCGTTTGGCTATCCGGCGATACATAAAGTGTTTTTCGTTCATCCCGGGCAAGAACATCGGCTGCGGCTTGACGATGGCCGGAATATCTGGATTCGGATTGGGAAGGGACGCCAAGTCTTCCAGATTCAGATGCTTATCACCCGGCACAAGCTCTTCCCGGTTAATTCCCAGCGCTTCTACCAGGGCATCCAGAAAATCATCCGGCATTTTCCGGTCATACACAAAACGGCAGATGGCCCCAATCTTACGTTTCTTCACCTTCTCCTTCAATTTTTCCACCATGCTCTCAGCAGGTACATCATCTACAAACACATCAGCATCACGTGAAATCTTACAACAATAACTGCATTCTACCTTGTAGCCAATAAACACCTCTTTCAAATTGGCCTTAATTATATCCTCCAGAAACATGAGGTAATAATATCCCTCATGCGAAGGAAGCTGCACAAAGCGGGGCACCTTACTATAAGGCATTTTTATAATATAATATTCCGGCTTCTCCTGCGCATCTTTCCATACCCTTACAGCCAGATACAAACGTCTGTCCCTCAAGAAAAAGCGCACATTATCCGGATCGATTTTCACCGGCTGAATGTAGGGAAACACTTCTTCCATAAAAAAGCGATGCACAAACTCCTTATGAAAATCCTCCACCTCGCTTTTACTCTGGTAAAACACCACATGATTACGTCGTAATGCCGGAAGAATCTTTTCTTCATAGATGCGTACACGGTCTTCCAACTGACGGTTCACCGTATCCGTAATCTGCCGAATCAGATTATGAGCTTCCTCCACAGTCATGTCTTCACTCTTACCTCCAGATGCTACCGCTTTATGTTCCGCCACACGAACCTGATAAAACTCTTCAAGATTCGACGAATAAATAGCTATGAAATTAATTCTTTCGAACAGAGGAAGCGTATCATCATCTGCCTCCAGCAATACGCGGTGATTAAATGACAACCAGCTTATATCTCGGTTGAAATAATTATAGTGTTTTTCCATATACTGAAATCATTCAAGGTTTTTTCAAATGTAGTATCTTTGCCGGACAAAAGCAAAAGAAAAATGAAAAGAATCGGACTCTTATCGGATACCCACAGCTACTGGGACAAACGTTACCTGAAATATTTCGAAAATTGTGACGAAATATGGCATGCCGGCGACATCGGTTCATTGGAGGTAGCCGAACGTCTGGCGGATTTTCGTCCACTGAGAGCTGTCTATGGCAACATCGACGGACAAGACTTGCGTATACGCTTCCCAGAAATCAACCGTTTCCAACTGGAAGGTACCGACATACTCATCAAACACATCGGAGGTTATCCTGGAAAGTATGATTCTTCCATTCGGGAAACACTTATGATACATCCCCCAAAGCTGTTTATCAGTGGCCATTCACACATTCTAAAAGTTAAATACGACCGCAACCTGGGGTTACTCAATATCAACCCGGGAGCTGCCGGAAAATATGGTTTTCATCGGGTACGCACACTTGTACGATTCAACATAGAAAACGGAAATTTCTCTGACCTGGAGGTAATTGAATTGAATGATTAAAACAAAAAAGTCTTGTCACATCCAAAAAACTTTCCGAAATTTGCATTCAAAATAAAACTCTATATGAAAACTTATCTAGTTACTGGAGCTGCCGGATTCATCGGAGCCAATTATATAAAATATATTCTGGGCAAACATGACGACATCAAGATTGTAATTCTCGACGCTTTGACATATGCCGGGAACCTGGAAACAATCTCACAGGACATCGACAACGAACGTTGCTTCTTTGTAAAAGGAAATATCTGTGACCGTAATTTGGCCGACCAGTTATTTGCTGACTACAAGTTTGATTACATCGTAAACTTTGCAGCTGAAAGTCATGTGGACCGCAGCATCGAAAATCCGCAATTATTCTTACAGACCAACATTTTGGGAACACAGAACCTACTGGATGCAGCCCGTCGTGCATGGGTCACAGGAAAAGATGAAAACGGCTATCCTACCTGGAAAAAAGGCGTTCGATTCCACCAGGTTTCTACTGATGAAGTATATGGTTCTTTAGGGACAGAAGGATATTTCACCGAAGAAACTCCGCTTTGTCCGCACAGTCCGTACAGCGCCTCAAAAACCAGTGCTGATTTAATCGTAATGGCTTACCGTGACACCTATAAAATGCCTGTCACTATCAGCCGCTGCTCCAACAACTACGGACCATACCATTTCCCTGAAAAACTGATTCCTCTCATTATCAAGAACATTCTGGAAGGAAAACGTCTGCCTGTATATGGAGACGGTACCAACGTACGCGACTGGCTCTACGTGGAAGATCATTGTAAAGCTATCGACATGATTATCCATAACGGAAAGGATGGTGAAATTTATAATGTAGGAGGTCATAACGAAAAACAGAATATTGAAATCGTTAAACTGACCATTGCAACCATTCATCAAATAATGACCGAGCAACCGGAATACCGGAATATACTTAAAAAGAAGGAAATGACTCCTGACGGACAAATCAGCATTGACTGGATTAACGATTCGCTGATTACTTTTGTCAAGGACAGACTCGGACATGACCAGCGTTATGCCATTGACCCGACCAAAATCACCCGCGAGCTCGGATGGACACCTGAAACAAAATTTGAAGATGGTATTGTAAAAACAATCCGATGGTATCTTGACAACCAGAAATGGGTGAAAAATGTAACCAGCGGAGAATATCAGAACTACTACGAGAATATGTACAAGAATCGCTAAATAACCTTTCTTTACATTACATAATAGAATGTCATTCCGGAAAGAAATTTCCAGAATGACATTTTTCATTTCCACCAATCCCTTTTCACTTTATCAGCAAGCAAAAAGAAATAAAAA